>DASXOI010000265.1:0-2719 GCA_036494375.1 Candidatus Udaeobacter sp. | reverse complement strand
TTGGTTTGTTTTCCAACGGCTCGTACTCCTATCCGTGCATGCGAGCGCAGTCGCAGCAGCAATTTGATCAATGCGATCAGTTGGAAGAGGAACAAAGGGCGCGCCCAATCTAATCCGACGCACGCCCCGCCAAGGCGGGGGAGCAGGTTAGGTACCGGACAACGCCCGCGTTCCAAAAGGGGTGTTAATTTTCTTTAGGCGGTTCTCCTTTCTGTTCCCCTCGAACAACTAAATTTCCAGACCGAAGACTTCTGGTTTGCAGCGCCCGGTGCGCATGCGCCATAGATCGACAGCCAACTGCCGCGCCACGGCCACGATGGCTTTTTTGCGAGCCGCTCCGGTAGCAAGGGCACCTTTGGCCAGGATCTGCCGCCATTTTACAACCGGTTTGTAGTTGGGCTGGAACCGGACCAGGCGCCAGGCCAATTCCACCAAGGCAGCGCGCAAGCGCGGGTTACCATGTTTAGTCACGCAACTTTGTAGCCGCGTATTGCCGCTACTATATTCGCCAGGGCAGAGCCCGGTGTAACTGGCAATCTGACGGCGATTGTTGAAGCGCTTCCAGTCGCCGATCTCTCGATCGATGATCACGCTGGTCATTTTCCCCAGCCCGCGCGGTTGCTCTGGACCTGCGGCGCTTTGCAATTGGATCGTGAGGGTAGCGATCTTTTGCTGCAATGCGAGCAGGATCGGTTGGCTGTTTAAAAGCAACTCTTTCATCCAGTGCGGCGCTGGCAGCGCAGCAAAACTGCGCGGCTTCCACCAGTTTTGCACCGGCTCGAAGCCGTGATTGACCATGAGACTGCGTCCCTGAGCTTCCAATTGCTTGCGCGCTTTGACCAACTGCTCCCGCTGCCGATGAATGGCTCTTTGCTGCTCTTCTTGTTGCGTAGGTACGCGTACCAAAGCCATCGCATCACGATTGCCTTGCACAAAGCGGTCCAACTTTAAGCAGAGCGCCTTGGCATCCAAGTCGTCGGTCTTGACCCGCCGGTTTCGCTCGTCCAACTTTTGCGGGCACACCACGTAGCAATGGATCCCAAGCGCAGTGAGATTGCGCTGCAGAGTAAAACCAAATCCGCACGCTTCATATACCGCATGCACTTCGCTTGCCGAGCGGGCGAGCTTGGCCGCCCAGTGCAGGAACGCTTCCTTCCTAAAACGCTGCGGCGGCTTGGGATTGGCGCCGTCCTCCTGCACCACCACCACATAAAAATCCTGATGCACATCAATCCCAACCTTGATCGCGCATCTGCCGCCATTAAACTGGCAGCGGGTTCCCTCGTGTGAGGACAACTCAGTGTTTGTAATGACACTATTCATAAGTGCGGGTGAGTTTAACCACTTGCCCGCGCTCTTTACATGTCATCTATTCGATGAAGCCAACCGCTGGCCGCTGTGATATCCACGTTTGATTTTATGAAACAGTTCTCGATGTTTGCCACGCTCGGTTCCGCCAGCGGTGGCTCAGCTCCGTCTCGTTAGATCTCATGGGCACGACGCGACGTCCAATATGCTGTCGCAGCTGGTCTTCATTGGCGATAACGTTGTTCCTCTTTCTCCTCCAGTTTACTGCCCCAGCGTCATCTCCACCTGCGACGGTAGAAGAGCAGGCCCGGACTGTGCTGGACAAGTTTTCAGCCGCTAATAAATCCAAGGACGCTAACGCTGTATCACGTTTGCTGTCGAAGGACTGCATCATCATTATGCCAGAGGCTGTCGGGGTTTCAGCGCGCGCACGTTTTTTTACGCGAGATTCTTATCTGGAGGTGCTAAAGCAACGCTATTCCGAAACGACGGCAGAAAATTCAAAGAGTGTTACCCGTAACATTTCCAGTAGTGACACCGGCGACGTTTTCGTAACGATGGATAATGAACAAATGGCGCGAATTGGCACGCGAACCGAATGGATTCGCTCACATGAATACATCGTTATGCGGCCAGCGGGTGGTAATTTGCTCATTACGTTGGTAGTTGCCGAAATGTTCTTCTACGCTCCGGACGTTCCGCCAGAGCCGACAGCGCAGCCTAAGAGTAATGGAAGCGAATGAGATGTAACCAATCGATGAAGCCAACAGCCCCATTCCGATGCAACCTCAGAGTGTTTGCCACGACACCGTGCTGGGGCTTATCTCCGTCTCGTTAGATGTAATGGCGTCTGCACCGAAAAGAAGAAGTTGGGGCACCCTGGCTGTGGCGTTGGTATTCCTCTATGTCGGGATACTGCAAATTTACAATGGTTGGTACGCAGAACAGCATCACACGGTCGCACCCGGAAGATGGGCCTCATGGATGACACCGGGACAAGCTTATGTTGCAGGTCTTCTTTGTATTGGAGTGTCGATTTATACATTAATTGCGTTGTTTCGCTCGCGAAACACTCAGCGACATCTAACCAATCGATGAAGCCAACGGCCCCACGGCAAAATAAGTTCAGCGTGTTTGCCACGACACCCTGCCGTGGCTTATCTTTTTCTCGTTAGGTCTATGAAGCGCGTGATCATTTCGACATTTTTAGCGTTTACGGGAGCCACATTTGCGACACCGCCGCCTGTTGGACCATACGGCGACCCGCCGAGGGCAATCGCTACCTATGCGCCGAGACCAGCTTACCCGTTTTCAGCTCGATCGCGTCATCTTCAGGGACGCGGCATTTTTATCCTGTACGTTCGTC
Organism: Candidatus Udaeobacter sp.; assembly: GCA_036494375.1. GTDB lineage: Bacteria > Verrucomicrobiota > Verrucomicrobiia > Chthoniobacterales > UBA10450 > Udaeobacter. The sequence goes on along the minus strand of DASXOI010000265.1, from coordinate 45 downwards.
CGGATGGCACGGTCGCCTCTGTCGAGGTCGCCAAGAGCACAGGCC
>DASXOI010000264.1:0-1647 GCA_036494375.1 Candidatus Udaeobacter sp. | reverse complement strand
GGCTTTGCGGGATCATCAACCATCGCGCCGATAGGCATGTGCTTGGGAGAATTCAAGATCACGCGCTTAGTATCTTCGGCGATGTGATTGAACATAACCGCCTCGGCGATACCGCCGCCGCGGTTGGTGAAGCGCAATTCGAAATCTGAATTGCGCAGCGTCTCGACCTTTTCCGCAAAGGTTGGAACTGATTCAGTGTCCTGCGACGCCGCTTCGGGCGTGGCAAGTGGAGACGGCGAAGGCCCTGGAATCGCCGGCGTCCCCGCTGGCGAAGTTTGTCCAGTCGTCGCACTGACGCGAGCCGGTCTGGGCGCCATCTGTTTTGCCAGATACACTTCCCACACGACGAGGCCAACTACGCAAAGAGCGACGACAATCCACGCTGTTCGATCCATAAATTCGGTTTTGCACGATCAGACGCAGCGACGAATCTCATTCTGAGATCCGCCAGCCCAGCGCGGCGGCACCGGGTCGTACCCACATCCACCCCATGGTTGACAGCGAGCGAGCCGCTTCAATCCCAGCCAGCTTCCGTGTCGAACGCCATGCGTCTCTACCGCTTCCAGAAAATATCTCGAACAGCTCGGGCTAAACCGGCAGCCACAGTCAGGACCGCACAGCAGACGAAGCAGCGGCGAAAGCGTGCATTGATAAAGGCGAATAATAAAACGAACCAGTCCGAGCATCAGAGCAGAATAGAAGCGCGCCTAGCGAGGCGCAACCATTCATCTTCCAACGCGCCATAGCTCGCCCTCACAGCTTCGTATCTGGCAATAATTACGAACCAAATGCCATGTCGTAGTTCGTGCTGGTGCCGGCGAACAATTTCTCGCAAACGACGTCGAACTCGATTGCGAACGACCGCCCCGCCCAGGCGGCCTGAAGTAACGAATCCTGCGCGCCACGCACCAGAATTGTCGGTCGGCATCGCATTTAACATCAGAAGTTTGCCGCGCTGCGTGATTCCGTTCCGTTTCACATCCTCGTATTCTGAACGATGAGTCAGACGGCGCGTTTTTGGGAATGAGAGTTCGCGATTCGTCATCCGCCGCTCCGTACAAAAGAAATCTTCCACCGAACACCGGGGGAAGACTTCTCAAAAAAAGAATTTCAGCTTTACTGCGCTGGCGGCGACTCCGCAGGTGTTTCCTCCGTGCCAGCCGGCGATTCGGTGACGGCAGCTGGAGCTTCCGTTGCAGCGGGACTCGTCACTTCAGTCGTCGCAGGCGGCGGGGTCGTCGGAGTTGGACTTGTCTCAGGAGTGACAGTTTCAGTTTTTTGCTCGCACGCCGCGAGAAGCGCGGCTCCGGCCAGAATGCAGATATATTTCTTCATAGTTAGAAACGCACATTGCTTTAGTTGATCAATCTCAGCAAGCGCAGTTTTTGCGCGCGCAGAATGCTGCTTGAAACACAAATGGCTCGCCACGAGCACTAAAAAGGTGCCTCCCATTTCAAGCCATGCGCCTCGGCTACCGCGTCGCAAGTGAGCCGGCCATCGCGCGTATTGATCCCGCCAATTAGCGTCGGCTGCTTCCTGCACGCGCCCTCAAGACCGATGTTGGCCAGCAGTTCCACGTAACGATAGGTAACGTTCGTAAGCGCTTGCGTCGCGGTGCGCGCGTACGCTGCGGGCATGTTTGCAACA
>DASXOI010000263.1:0-1701 GCA_036494375.1 Candidatus Udaeobacter sp. | reverse complement strand
ATCAGGCGCGCCATGACAAAGCCCGCGAGCAAAAGTAGCGCCCCGAACGGAATCACCAGCCACCACGGCGTGTAGAAAATCACGTTGAGATATTCCTCAGGACGACCGAGCAGCCCAGACTTGGACTGTAACGTCGCCTGATAACTCATTTTAATGTGATAAGCCTGAATCACCATCTTCATCACCGACGTAGTTGCCTCGGTGATAAGGATCAACAGGACCGCGGCAAAAACCAGCGCCGCGATCGTGGATGCCTTGGACAAAATGAGACCGAGCGGACTTGCGGTTGCCCGTTCCTTTTCGCTCGCTGCAACCATTGCGCTTCGGCCCCCGAGGACGGTTAGAAGTCCTGCCACACTTCCGGTGGTGATGAACGAGGACGTCCACTTCAGCGAAAGTGGTCCGAAAACGACCAGCCCGCTGATGAGAAGCCATCCGGAAGCCACAGCAAGCAACCAACCCGCCGCGCGTCCCCACCATTCGCGATCCGAATCATCGGTCCAACGACTCGAAATTCCGGCGAATGTCAGGATGGCCAGGAAAAACAACGCCATGAAACCGGGGACAGCCAGGCAAATGTACAATTCCATTTGCATGACCGGATGCGGAAACAACTTTTGCGCGCCTAACCACAGAACCACGCCACCGATGGCCCCGGAGACGATTACTGCGAGAAATTCCAACATTCGAAATCCATGCGCCGGAAGCAACGACGTCAGCCATGAGACGATATGCAGCGCTATTCCAAGATAGAGAAACGGCACCCACGTCTGGGGTTGGCCGAAGCCGAAGAATGGCCACGCGATCAGAGCACGGCCGTAGTAATTAAACCACGCCCAATAGATCGTCATCAGTACTGACGCGAGGAACAGCGGCAGAAGACAGAACAACAGGAACCGCTTCTGACTCCATCGGAGATTACGGCCACACGGCAAATTGAATCCCATGTAAGCGACGCCAATCGCAACCAGTGCCGCTCCGCTCCAGAATAGCGCGTCGCTTCGCAGCGGCGGATCCATCATCACGACTGAGCTGAAAATCCACGGCAGCGAGAGAAACGCGGCGAGTAACGGAATGATCACGCACCAGTTCAACAACAGGTTGCGCAGATATGTGCCAACAAGTGTCCAGCTATCCGCGGAGAAAAACCCGAGCCGCGGGCTGAGGTAATTGCTGTAGCTGCGCAAATTCTGAATCTCGAGCGGTTCCGGGTTTGGTCTCGTCTGCTCACTCTGATGCGCGAGCTGAGCGGCAACACTTGTTAGGCCTTCACGGTTAATCCAGGCGCTCAGCCAACTGCCAATATATCCGCCACCCGAGACAGTGGATTGATAGTGGAATTTGTCGAGCAAACCGCAGCGAGCGAGGCCCTGCAACACTCCAAGTCCAAATGTCGCGCTGCGAATGCCGCCTCCGGAAATGCAGAGCGCGGCGCGCTTTTCCGTTAATTGGTGCACCGCCGCCCAGATTGCCTTTAACCGGGTGTTTCGCTCGGTCGAACTCGGATAATCAGGCGGCAACTCCCCATGCAAAACCGCGAACTCAGCCTCCAGCACCTCATGCAATGGAACAGAGGGATTGGCCGATGAAGCTTCCTTAGCCATGACACGCAAACGCCGCGGTCCGCGCCCCTAGCGTTTATCAAGCCTGTGGCGGTGCGTCAATCCTCGGTCGGCAAGCAAATGCGGTACGATGTGATGC
>DASXOI010000262.1:0-2991 GCA_036494375.1 Candidatus Udaeobacter sp. | reverse complement strand
TCAACCACGACGCAAATAATGGAGACGTTTGGGAAATTGTTCGGCGCGCCTCGTGTTCTCGGCTTGCCGGTTAATGAAGAGGGACTTAAGGCTTGGATCGAGCGCCAGGAACATGGCGACCCGTTAGAGGCGGCTCGCGCGTGGGCCAAAGAGTACAAGATCCATCGGAAAGACCGAGGTCGTTAGGGCCGCTGTTCAAGAGCGCCGGAGGTCGCCGCCATGAATGCACCATCTCTCGCTCGAGTGATTCCGGCGTTCGGTTGGTTGCGCATCTACGAGCGAAGCTGGTTGCGGACGGATATTTTCGCCGGCATTACCCTCGCCGCATATCTGCTTCCCGCCGGTTTAGGAGACGCATCTCTGGCCAACCTGCCGCCCGAGGCTGGACTTTATGCCTGTCTGTTCGGTGGACTCGTCTTTTGGTTGTTTTGTAGTTCGCGACACACAGTTGTTACTGTCACTTCTGCGATCTCGTTGCTCGTTGGCGCTTCGTTAGGCGAAATTGCAGGCGGCGACACGAGCCGGTTCAGCGCGCTCGCGGCGGGGACGGCCGTGCTCGTGGCGCTCATCGCCTTCATCGCCTGGCTGGTTAGGGCTGGCTCGATCGTAAACTTCATCTCCGAGAGCGTGATGACCGGGTTCAAGTGTGGCGTGGCGCTTTTTCTCGCCAGTACGCAGTTGCCCAAGTTGTTCGGCATCCACGGTGCACACGGCGATTTCTGGGAGAACAGCGGCAACTTCCTCAAGCACCTGGGCGAAACCAATCCTACATCGCTACTTGTCGGAGGAACGGCGCTGGCTGCGCTGATTTTGGGAAAGATTTTCCTGAAAAACAAACCCGTGGCGTTGTTCGTCGTGGTCGGCGGCATTCTGGCTTCGGGCTGGCTCGGCTTGGAAGCGCGCGGGGTGAAGCTACTGGGCGAAGTGCCGCAAGGATTGCCGTCCCTCGGCCTCCCCGCGATTCACTTGGCAGATTGGGACGAACTGGTGCCGCTGGCGTTCGCCTGTTTTCTGCTTGGCGCGGTGGAGACGGCTGCGATCGGTCGCATGTTCACGGCTAAACATGGCGGTCGGCTTGATGCGAACCAGGAATTCCTCGCGCTCGCTGCTTCTAATCTTGCCGTTGGATTGGGTCGCGGTTTCCCAGTGAGCGGCGGCATGTCGCAATCACTCGTTAACGAAGGTGCGGGCGCGCGCACGCCGCTGTCAGGCGCCTTCGCCGCGGGGATCATTCTGGTGGTGGTACTATTCTTCTCGCACTTGCTGGCTGCGTTGCCCCAGCCTGTGTTGGCCGCCGTTGTTTTGGTTGCTGTGGCAGGCCTGTTCAAGGTTTCCGCCCTCAAACATCTCTGGCGCGGCGATCGCACTGAATTCATCGTGGCGATTGCGGCCATCGTCGGGGTGCTCGGGCAGGGTTTGCTGCGCGGCGTGATGATCGGCGCGATCATCTCGCTGGTGCTGTTGATCCGGCGCGCGTCGCGGCCGCACGTCGCCGTTCTCGGGCGTATCCCCGGCACGCGGCGATTCTCTGATCGCGAGCGTCATCCCGATAATGAGCTGATTCCCGGTGTACTGATCTTCCGGCCTGAATCGGGCCTGATGTATTTCAACATGGATCACGTGCGCGACAGAATTGTAGATCGAATCCGCGCTGAAACCGCGGCGCCCAGGCTGGTGGTACTGGATCTTTCCGCTGCGCCGCGGGTGGATATGCACAGTGCACAGATGCTGGGGAGCGTGGCGGATGAACTCACTGCGACTGGAATCCGTGTGCAGGCCGTGGAAGCGCGCTCCTCCGTGCGTGATCGCCTGCACTCGGAGGGCGTCGACGACAAGCTTGGCGGCATTAACCGTTTCACTTCGGTTGCGGATGCGATCGAAGCCTTTCAGAAAAGTGGCGATCAATGACGATGAGAAATTAGCGCTGCGATGATTGCGAAGCTCTTAATGGCCTCGTGCCTCGTTGCAACGACCGTGGCAATTCACGCAGCGGGTCTCGGCATGGTATTAAGCCATGTGTCGCACTCCACGGTGCGGCCGGAGGATTCACGCTTCTGGCCAATTACATGGCTGCTCATTCGCATCGCGTGGTTCCTGATTGCCTTTCACGTGCTTGAGATCGCCGTCTGGGCGTTGTTTTTTTGGTGGGAGAACTGTATGCCGGACGTCGAGTCGTCATTCTATTTTTCGGGCATTACTTACCTTACGATCGGTTACGGGGATTTGGTATTACCAAAAGAATGGCGACAGTTCGGGCCGATCGAAGGATTGACTGGCATTCTAATGTGCGGCTTGTCCACGGCGCTTTTCTTCGCTGTGGTGAGCAAAAGAATTTTGCAGCGCATGGGCGGGAAGGAGCCAGGTCCCACGGCATGAACATGCGATCTGATCCGGCGGGTTCGCCAAATCGAGAGCCACAGAAAAAAAAGCAGTGGGTCGAACCTGTGGCGGCCATCCTGATGGCACTGGCCACACTTAGCACTGCCTGGTGCTCATTTGAGTCGGCCGCATGGACACGGCAGAGCAATCGGCTGATGAATGAATTTAACGCGCTGGAGCGCAAGTCGGGTTTGTTGACAATGCAAGGCACGCAGCAGGCAACGATTCACGCTGCGATGTTCATGCAGTTGCTTGCCGCGCAACAGGCCGGCAACGAAAAACTCGTCAGCTTTTACGTCGAAAGATTCCCGCCGGACGTGCGCAAGGCATACGACGCATGGATAGCGGAAAAGCCTTTTGAAAATCCAAATGCCGATCCGCATCCCTTTGTGCCGAACCTTTACGAGATGCGCGGGAGCCGCGAAGCGGCCGACGCGTCTGCGAAAGCTGCCAACAGCCAGCAGAAGGCCGGAAGTGCCGGGAGTATTTCCGGTCAGTACCTGGCGAATACTGTGCTGTTCGCCACAGTGCTTTTCTTCGCCAACGCGTCGACAAAGTTCGAGCAGCGGCGGGTGCGTGTAGTCGCGTTCCTATTCGCTGTTGCCGTGTTCG
>DASXOI010000261.1:0-3515 GCA_036494375.1 Candidatus Udaeobacter sp. | reverse complement strand
TCGATGTTCCTCTTCGACTCCGGAAAATGAAAACACAGCCACTGATTGGGTCTTCAGAGAGCTTTTCCTGGCAGACACGGACTAATGAATCTATCCCTTTCCTTTTTTGCGGTGCACCGCAAAAAAGGAAATATGCGCCGTCCATAAATATGCGGAGTGAACGGTGGCCAGTCGCAAAATCCGGTCGCTCGACAAGCTTTGAACGGCGCATAACCTGCCCTTACCCCTTGGATCGAATCAGGGCTAGCAACTTATCTGGTGGCCGGAATTGGCCGCGTCGTAATGTCGGTGGAGACAGAGACGCCATTGCCTCAAGCTTTTCGGTAGGATCGGCTCGGAGGTAGACTTCCGTACTCTGGAGGCTCGCGTGGCCAAGCCAAAGAGCTACCTTTCGGACATCGCCGGTCGCCAGGAGCGTGTGCATGGCGCACGAATGTCTCATGGTGTGGGGTGAAACCCGTTTCTTGACCAAGGAAGGCTGTTTTGCGCTAGCCGTCCGAACGTGCTTCTCCAGAATGTATTCAAATCCTGATCTGGTCATATCATCGCCACGAGTATTGGGAAACAGTGCTGTGCTCTTCGGGTCACCCCGTACCTTGAGCCAGTCGCGAAGCGCCGCCGCTGTCTCCTTCCATAGCGGTAGCACTCTTTCACGACGGCCTTTTCCCATCACATGAATGCTGGGCTGAGGATGGAACACTAAATCGGTCAGATGTAACCCAACCAACTCAGACACCCGTAACCCACCTGCATAGGCTAAGTGAAGCATTGCCCGATCGCGCAAACCATACTGTGAATTCGGGACAGGAGCGTCCACCAGGGTCTGAATCTCTTCACGATTGAGATACCCGATGATTACTTCATCGGTTTTCTTCACTGGAATGGCCCGAATGCGGCGGGCCTGTTCAAGGCAGGACGGAAGCCGATATTCCATAAACCGAAAGAAGGTTTTGATGGCGGCCAGTCTCGAATTGCGTGTCCTGGCGCAATTCCCGCGCTTTTTCTCGAGGTGTTCAAGAAACGCCAGCACCAACGCAGCGTCGAGTTGCTCGATTGAGAGCGCCGACGGAGTGGTCTTCAGCCGATCCGCAGCAAAGCACACCAACAATTGGAACGCATAGGCATACGTGTCCGAAGTTTGTACGCTCATTTCACGCTGGCTGGGAAGATATTCGCGCAAGAAAACCGTGAGATGGGAACCCAGAGGAGTCATCGGTTACCCCCTCGATACAGAGCCTCAGACGCGGCCGCAACGTCGCAAAGGAGTTTCAGCGTTGCCTGCAAATACCAGTATGTATCGGAGACGTGGGCGTGCCCGAGGTACGTGCTCAGCGCGGAAATATGTCTCGCAATGGTTTTACGGTCTCCTGCACACTGTTCAAGCGATCTCACCGCAAATGTATGCCGAGCGTCATGAATGCGACAGCCGCCTTGCCCTGGGCCTTGCCGCAGGCCTGCCAAGCGAGCCAGATACAGAAAGGTCGCATTAAGTGTCGAATAGGGCAGCGCCGCACCGTGCTTGGAGACAAAGACATTCGAACACTTTGTCTTGAATCGCTTGCGGACCGCGAGATACTGCCTTAATCCCTGAGCCGCGCTCTCATGAAGAGGTACAAGGCGGCTCTTCTGGAACTTCGTTGCACGAATGAGCAGGCCGTCCTCTGTAATGTCGGTGAGTTGTAGCTTCAAAGCCTCTGAAACGCGAAGTCCAGTGGCCATAATCAGACACATCAAGGCCGTGAACGTAGCAGGCTGTATCGACCTTCGTGACGAGAGCTGCGCCGCCGTTCGCAGAAGGCAACTGATTTCGTCTTTGGTGAAGATGTGGCAGATCCGGCGACTCTTTGGGGCGCGACCGAAGGCGTCATCTGGCGGAACTTGATGACGGGCGTCTTCGGCGTTTAGGGAACATGCAAAACGACGGACGATGAACAAGCAATCATAACGCTGGCGGATTGATGGTGCTGAACCCGCCCACTCCAAAACCGCGTCTGCGCTGATGAACTGTTCGGACCGGCTTTCGGCAAAGGCGGCGAAGCCATGGAGGATGTATTCCTGAGCCTTGTACTTGAATCCCATACTCCGATAAAGCTCGATGTGGCGTTTGACGGCGTCGATTAGCATCTTTCACTCTCCTGAGGCCATGGCTGTGCGATCTGTTGAAGGGCGGCAACATCAACCTTTGCGTAATGTGCAGTCGTGTCCGGCGACTTGTGTCTCAGAATGGTTCCGATCTCATCCAAAGTGGCGCCGGCACGCAGCATCATGGTTGCTGTCGTGTGCCTGAGGAGATTCGCTCCGTGGGACGGCGGGTTTTCGATTCCAGCGCGCCGGAGTGCAGCGCGAACGATGCCGGAAATGATAGATCCAGACTGGAGTGGGCGAAACGGCGCCTTAGCGCAAAGGAAGATGCGGTCGATGGCGACTTCTGGGCGCGCATGCTCGATATAGTCCAAAACTGCGTCCCCTGCATCCTGTGGAAGAGGCAGGCGGACGTCCCTGCGCCCCTTGCCTCGTACTAACAGCGTGGCATCCTGCCAATCGATATCCCCGGGGCGCATGTTGGCGATGTCACCGGCGCGGAGGCCGAGCCGAAGCAGCAACAGAATGATCGCACGGTCCCTCAATCCTTGCGGCCCGTCCTTGCCACAGGTGTCAATGAGGCGGTTAGCCTGGGTGGTATCCAGGTATCTCGGCAACGATGAAAGCCTCCACTCGGCCACGGTTGGCAGCATATGGTCGAGACCAGGTTGACATGCGTTGTTTACTACAAGAAATCGCAAATAGACGCGAAGCGCTCCGACAAATGTTTTAGCGTCAGCTGGCCGACGGCCGCGTATCTGATCAAGAATGACGCTTCGCACCGAAGCCGCGCTGTACTGAGCGGTGTTGGAGCCGAGCGCGGGTAACATCTGCATTATCAGCCGTTCATGGCGTGCCACGGTGACCAATGCGAGCCCGCGATGACGCAGCAACCAATCGCGAAATTCACTCAGGGGCGAAGCGGCTTTGATCTTTGCATCCGCAGTCGCTCTGATGACGCCTTGTTGCTGTAGATACCTGACGAAACGTTGGACATATGCTGTGTAGACCCGCGAAATGCGTTGAGGCTTGTGAGTTCCAGGACATAAGCAGCGATGAGTTGCAAACGCTTTAATAGTCTCTTCGCTAACATCTTCGAAGTCCCGGTCTCTGGATTTAAGCCACGTACAAAAATGAATAGCAGGGCCTAAGTAGCCGTTGATCGTCAAGGCACTGTGGCCGACCGACGCCAGTTCCGTTGCAAAGCCCTTGACAAAAGGGGTTTCACGTCCAGCGTTCATCCTGTGAGGTCGCGCCAAAATATCGGAAGTGTCCATGTAGTCCTCTTTCGGCCGCCAGTCCTGACGGCCATCCGAAGACTACGTTATGCGGAGTGATTCGACATCAGCCATCATGGTTTCCGCGACGCAGGACGCATCTGAACCCTGTTTGGAAAAAGACTCCGCATATCTATCTACGGCGCATATTTCCTT
>DASXOI010000260.1:0-8333 GCA_036494375.1 Candidatus Udaeobacter sp. | reverse complement strand
GTACATTGACGAGGATCTTTGTCGGGTCGCCACCGAAGAAATCTTGTGCCGTGGCGAAAGCGACCGCCGGTAAAATGATCATAGCCGACTTCAACGACAATTTTTGGCGCGACTGGTTCCCATTCTCCGGTGCGCTCCGTGCTCCAACGGCTCGGTCCTCCGGGCGCGTTGCCGGTGAAGCCAGGTGGTTTTTTCAGTCGTTCAAATTTTTCTGTTAACGCGCGTCGTTCCGACGCTTTGAACCCAGAGATAAATCCGACGTGATGCAGTAACTCGTCGTCCCCGTAAAGGCCGAGCAAAAGAGAACCGATCACGCGCGCGTTAGTGGCGTAACGGAATCCGCCGACGACACAATCAACTGTTCGAATGTGTTTTACCTTCACCGCGGCGGTGCGTTCTCCCGAGGCATAGGGAGCGTCCAGGCGTTTAGCGATGATGCCATCAAGATCGCGTCCGGTTTTGCGGAACCAACCACTCGCAACGCGATAATCAGTCGTAGCAGGGGAAAGTCGTACGTTCTTTCCTGATCGGAAGTTCGAACGCGCGAATTTTTCCAGAAGCTGCCTCCGCTCGCGCAGATTTAGCTTCAAATATGACTCGCTGTCCTCGGCTAGCAGATCGAACGCGATATACATTGCTGGATGAGCAGCGGCCAGTTTCTGAACGCGACTTGCGGCAGGATGGAGACGCAATTGCAACTCATCGAATGAAAGTGCGCCGCCAATCGGAATCACCAATTCGCCATCGAGAACGAACTGTTGCTGTGCCAACTTGGCCACATTGGCAGCGACATCTGGAAAATAACGGGCCAGAGGTTGGCCATTCTTTGATTGCAAAAAAATGTTGTCGCCATCGCGAAACGCTAGACAGCGAAACCCGTCCCATTTCGGCTCATACTGCCACTCATCGCCGGCGGGAATTTCTTCCACCGAGCGTGCTTCCATCGGTGGTATGGGCGGTTTCAGTAGCATGTTAAACTAAGGTTCGCAGCGCGGGCATTACTGGACGCACTGTAGCCACGCGGCTGTGCGGCGTCCCAACCGCAAAGGATTAACAAAGCTTGGCTCTGTTGAAAAGCTGACGCAGTGAAGTAGAAGCGGCGCCCTCGCCGCTTTCAAGTGCGTGTAAGAACGGGATGAGGGCGTCGCGCCTACCCAGCCCGTCTGCTTTTCAACGAAGCCACAGAACTTCCAGGCAACGGCCAGATACCAGCCTGTCAGCGATCTGTTTTAGGCGTGTCGTCATGAACCAACCAAAACCATCTGGATCCAACTCATCGTTCTTCGCCAACGCTTTTGGTCTGCTCAAGCAAACGGGGCAGGAATTTCTAGAGGACAAAGGGCCGCAGTTAGGCGCGGCGCTCGCATACTACACAGTGTTTTCGCTTGCGCCCTTGATTCTCGTTATCCTCGCGGTTGTGGGGATCGTCTTCCGGAATAATCCAGCGGGAGCCTGGGAGAAGATCACGCAGCAGATGAGTTACTTTCTCGACTCGAGCGCGGTGCAGGTGGTGCAAAACATCGCGCAACAAGCGTCGCAGCCAGGTAAAAGCACCCTGGCCACGATTATGGGTGTTGCCCTCGCGCTTTTCGGCGCAAGCGGGGTGTTCGGTCAATTGCAGGACGCTTTGAACACAATTTGGGATGTGAAAGCAAAACCCAGTCGCGGTATCTGGGGATTTCTGCGGACCCGATTCCTTTCGTTTGCGATGGTCGGGGGCACCTGCTTTCTGTTACTCGTCTCACTGACGCTGGAAAGCCTGCTCAAAGCCTTCAGCCACTACGTGCAATCTGTGTTACCGGGCGGTCTTATCGTCGCGATGAGCGTTTATGTCGTATTCGATTTTGCGGTCATTGTTCTGCTCTTCGCCATGATATTTAAATTTTTGCCTGATGCCGGGATTCAGTGGCGAGACGTTTGGATTGGTGGTGTCATGACGGCAATTCTGTTCGGAATCGGGAAATGGCTGCTCGGTTTGTATCTGGGCAGCGGCGCCGCCGGGTCAGCTTATGGACCAGCGAGTTCTCTAATCACACTGTTACTCTGGATCTATTACTCGTCGCAGATTCTGTTGTTTGGCGCTGAGTTTACTCAGGTCAATGCCGCTCGATCGGGGCGCGAGGTGAAACCGGATGAATACGCGGTGCGCGTTGAAACAACAGAAATGGAAAAACATTAAAGCACGCTCGCTTGTATCAATCGGCTGAAGACTGTAGCGCCGTTGCATCCGAACCGAGCGCCGCGCTCGATTACAGCAGCAACAACGACGGGAAGCGCTTCGGTAACCGAGAAAAAACTCGTTCGCGGAAGTATTTACCCGCCGCGTAATAGAAAGAGAAAAAATAAATGAAAAGAACATTAATTAGTATGGCCCTGGCGATTGCAGCTCCGTTCGCTTGGGCGCAAGTCTCAGAGACAACTACTACAACCACCACCACCGAAGGCAGCGGGACGATCACCGAGTACACACCAGGCAGCGCAATTGTGCTCAAGGAAACCAGCGGACCGCGCACATACCATTTTGGTAAGACAGTCACTTACGTGACGCGAAGCGGTAAAGTGCTCGATGAAGATGTCGTAAAGACGAGAGTGAAAGTCGGCGCTCCAGTCCGTGTTCACTACGTCGGCACAGGCGACAACGTGATGGTTGATCGAGTGGTTCTCGACGAAGATTAAGATTAAAAAGCAGATCTACCAGCGCGCCTCTCCTGTTCGCCCAGGCGAATAGGGAGGCGCGTTGTGCGTACATGTGTGACGGCTAAACCAATTGTCGATAGCCTGGCGCAATCCAGGCACCCTTGCCGGGCTTGGGCCGGCCGAGACATCGCAACGTCCAAAGTGCCTCGCTGCGACGAACATTACTCCCGAAAGGAATACCTATGGGAACAATTCTAGTAATCATACTAATCCTGCTGCTGATCGGCGCCTTGCCGGCCTGGCCTTATAGCTCGGGCTGGGGCTATTGGCCGAGCGGCGGACTCGGATTAGTTGTTTTAATTTTAATAATCCTCGCCTTAACGGGACACCTGTAAACGGTGTCGCGTTCGGCTTACCCCGTGCAGCAATTAGTCGGGGCGTTGCTTCAGAGACCTCGCCTGCCTCTGAGCAGATTGATGATCAGGACAACAACGGCAATCACGAGCAGGAGATGAATCAGACTGCCGCCGACGTGCCCGATGAAGCCAAGAAGCCAAAGAACGATGAGGATAACTATAATGGTCCAGAGCATGGAATTGTCTTTCCGTTAAGTTTGTTTGAGCGCCGTATTTGGACAGAGTCTCGTGAAGCAATCAAGCAAAAAGTTGATCATGGTGGCAAATGCTGAGCGTCCGATGAACCAAACCGGGCTCAATTCCTTTCAGACGAAACAACATCTCTAACGGTTTCGACCTGCTCCTTAATTTCGGTGACCTGCGGATGCACGTCAGTAATCAAATCGTGCTCGGCGCGCGAAAGCTTTTCAATGCGGGCTGTCATTTCATGGAGTTCTTCCAACGTCGAATTCTGACGAGATGAGATTCGGTGCATCCACCAAAAACACACGATCCAGCACAGCGTTCCGATGCAACCGAGTACAAACCCCATTGTTTCCAAGTTCTGCATATAAATTTCGTAGCTAGTTGTGCACCTGTGCTTTGCGGTTCATGAATTGGGAACGCCAACGCCGTCATTAACCATCTCTCTAAATATGATGAGCAAGCAATGTCCTGACTCCTGGTTTCCGCCGCGTGCGTCTAAAGTGGTTCGAGGACGCTGTGAGCAACGGATGTAACATCGTTTTTGCGTTCATTTCGTGCCGAACGCGACAAAACCAAAGCTGGCGTCCGATTCGAATATCCACCGATGGAATCTCAATTATTCGAACCAGTACCGGAGGGAAAAACATAGGATGCGAATTGCTCAAGTTGCGCCGCTCATCGAGAGCGTGCCACCGAAACATTATGGAGGAACGGAACGGATCGTCTCTTACCTCACTGAGGAATTGGTTCGCGCCGGACACGATGTAACTCTCTTTGCCAGTGGTGACTCGGTTACAAGCGCCGAGCTGGTTCCCGGATGCCGGCGTTCATTCAGGCAAAACAAACGTGCTACGGACTATTTGTCGCGCGAAGTACTTCTCATCGATCATGTAATGCAGCGATCCGGTGAATTCGATGTGATTCATTTCCATACGGGTTGTTTGCATTATCTCATCTCCCGTCACCTGAAGGTTCCCCACGTGACGACGTTGCATGGGCGACTTGATACTCCCGAGTTACTTCGTCTGTATGAGCGGTTTCGCGAAATGCCAATGGTATCCATCTCAAATTCTCAGCGCACGCCCTGGCCTTGCGCAAATTGGCAGGCCACGATCTATCACGGATTACCAAAGGATTTATTTCGGTTTCACCCAGAGACCGATAACTATCTGGCATTCCTGGGACGGGCATCGCCGGAAAAGCGGGTGGATCGCGCAATCGAGATTGCCAAGCGCGTGGGTATGCCGCTCAAGATCGCGGCGAAAGTCGATCGCGCTGATAGACGCTATTTTAAACAGGAAATCGAACCGCTACTGAACGATCCCCATATAGAATGGATCGGAGAAATCAATGACAAGGACAAAGACGCATTTCTAGGGAACGCCTACGCATTGCTTTTTCCCATTGATTGGCCCGAGCCGTTTGGACTGGTGATGATTGAATCGATGGCATGCGGTACACCCGTCATAGCTTATGAGTGTGGATCGGTTCCTGAGGTGATGGAAGACGGAGTAACGGGTTTCATCGTACGAGATCTGGATGGGGCGGTGAAAGGCGTTAATCGAGTGCGCGATCTCAGTCGATCGCGCTGCAGGGAAGTCTTTGAGAGACGTTTCGCCGCGGACCGGATGGCAAGCGACTATCTCGACGTTTACGAGCGGCTGATTGATAGCGATGTGGAGAGAACTCCGCCCAACCTGGCAGCGCCGCCGAGTGCTCTGCTAAGCGCATGAAACGACGGGCTCAGAAATGAGCGTCGCGGTACGACGGAAAAATGCCGATCTCCACGGCAGCGCGCCAGACAAGCACGAGACCGCTCTGCTTTTGATCGACGTGATCAACGACTTTGATTTTCCGGGCGCCGATCAACTACTGAGGTACGCGCGTCCCATGGCCAGAAATCTTCTACGCTTGAAGCGACGCGCGTACAAAGCGGGAGTCCCTGTGATTTATGTAAATGATAATTTTGGCCGATGGAAATCCGACTTCCGACGAACTCTCGACCATTGTGAACGACGTGGCTGCGGCCGGGATGTAGTGAAGTTACTGCGACCGGAAGAAAATGATTATTTTGTGCTCAAACCAAAGCATTCAGGATTTTTTTCCAGCGCTCTCGACACTTTGCTCCGCTACCTGCAGACTCAAACTTTGATCCTCACTGGCATCGCCGGAAACTTTTGCGTTCTTTTCACTGCAAACGACGCCTACATGCGCGATTTTGATTTGTTGGTGCCCTCGGATTGCACGGTTTCCAATACAAAGAGGGAGAATGATTCCGCGCTTCGGCTCATGAAGAAATTCTTAAAAGCTGATACCCGCCCAGCTTCTCGCATCGTGTTACATTCGCCTGCGCCCGCGAACCGGAAAGGCAGCGCGAAAAAGCGAAAGCGCTAACTCTCGCCTCCAGCTAAGTGACCTCTGCTGGTGGCAATGTCACAGAGGCGCCTTTAGGTGCAGCCACGCAATAGAAAGATAAGCAGCAAGATTGGAATGGGAATGCCGAGGAGCCACAATAAGATGTAACCGGTCGCCCCTGCTTGCTGAATTATTCTGTTTAGCTTCATAGTTTATCCTTTTCAGTAAATCGGATTGGGAGACCTTTTGCGTGTTCCCCGTGTGGATAAACCCCTTAACCGGCGTGTTACAGACATCTAACAACAGCCGATTCGCCTTATCAGTAACAACATCTTCGCTGGGTACCATCGTCAGCCATGTTCTCTAAACGACACCGGATGGAGGGACGGCTCCTTAAGGTAAACCGTGTTAAATTGGTAAGCATTAATCCGAGGATCGAACGCAGATTTGTCTGGGTATTCTTCGAGTATTTTCTTTCTAAAATTTTCGAAACAAAGGCGCGCACTCGGATATTTTGCTACGTTTCCTTACTTGTAGCCGGTGCAAGCGTACCGCGCGTACAACAAACTTGTAACGAAACCAAAACAGAAAGGAAAAAGGGGAATATGAATTTGCAGACACTAAAAGAACTTTACGTGCAAGAACTCCGCGATCTGTACAACGCCGAGAACCAATTGATCAAAGCATTACCGAAGATGGCTAAAGGAGCTTCATCAGACGAATTAAAGGAAGCCTTCGAAAAGCATCTCGAACAGACGAAGGGTCACGTGCAGAGGCTCGATCAAGTCTTCGAAGAACTCGGTGAGAAGGCAAAAGGCAAAACCTGCCAGGCGATGAAAGGCTTGATCGAAGAAGGATCGGAGGTTCTCCAGGCAGATGGAGAGGATTCCGTGCTCGATGCCGCGATCATCGTGGCTGCGCAAAAGGTCGAGCACTACGAGATCGCGAGCTACGGCAGCGTGCGCACGTTTGCGCAACTGCTCGGACAGGACAAATCCGCGGAGCTTCTCCAAGAAACGTTGGATGAGGAATCCGAGGCAAACGAGCTGCTGAACAAGCTAGCCGAAGACATCGTAAATCCAGAGGCTCTGATGGAGCCGGAAATGGCATCGGCTACTTCAGATCGGTGATCGTTCAATAGGTTGAGACCGTTGATTGGGATGGATTGCTTGCGGCGGCGTGCCGCTACAGAGTGCCGACCGCAAGCAATGCATCAGCGGCGGGTTGTTTCTTAGCCCGCCGGGAGGTCCAGGCAAACCAGAACTCCTGCATCCAAATCCGTTCTATTCGCTTAGCCAGGGTTCTCTCTGTCTGTCTGTGTCGCTGTGTGTGTAGGTGCTTCGTTGTCGAAAATCGCGCATAAGCCGTCGCGATAAAAGCGGAGCCGAAAGCCATTGTCTCCCGCAAATTGCGTGACTTTTGATTCGCGCTGATTTCCGTCAGGCCACACGCGGCTGAGCTCTTCTTCGTAAACCGCACAGTGTTTTGCCGTCTTCAGCTCGCGCTTAATGTGTCTCAACAATTTTCGCATGTCGCACTCCCACAATTAGTTCCGAGGGGTACGCTATTATTCCGAAAAGCGTCGGGTAATCGGATGTATGTAGCTCCAGACAAATGAGCCGGTAAAGACGAATCGACCGGTATCGTATCACTTTTTGGCAGTTGTTTGAGCGTGAGCTGGTTTACTGACGCTACGGCAATGCACTCGCTCTGTCCCATCTGATTCGATGAAAGGCTTCGCGCTCCTGCTCGTGCTCGTGACGAATGCCTCCCGCATCAACTTGAAATCGCCGGGCCACAAAACCCGAGCGAACTGCTGCGCGCCTGGACGTTGAGCCGGCCGCAGTTATTCCAATTGTCGCATCCGCGGTTCTTTACTCGTTAGGCGTGTTTCGCTTGCGGCGAGCTTCGCCGAAATCAGTTCGCGGATCAGACATTGTGTATTTCGCGCTAGGTTGGGCCGCGCTTTTGCTGGCGCTCGTCTCGCCGCTGCACCCATGGGGAAGTCTGTTGTTCTCGGCGCATATGACGCAACGCGAACGGCTAATGCTCGTTGCCGCGCCACTGCTCGTGCTTGGGCGGCCAACCACAGCACGCTGACCGCGCGCTTGCTAACGGACGCGCACCTGGCCGTCTGGCATCGTTTCTATTTTCGGTGAGTCGACAAACGAAAATCACGGTTTCGCATGGCGAAAAGATTCTTTACCCAGGCGGAAAGTTCACAAAAGCCGATGTGGTCGACTACTATCGGCGCGTTGCTCCGTTTCTTCTGCCGCACTTTCGCAACCGGCCGGTGACGCTGAAGCGATATCCGGACGGGGTTTTTGGCGACGCCTTTTATGAAAAGGATGCGCCGGGTTTTACGCCCGGGTGGGTGAAGACGTTTCCGGTGCCGCGTCACGAAGGCGGCCCTGATATTAATTACATTCTTATCAACGACCGCCGCACATTGACGTGGGCGGCAAGCATCGCCGCACTCGAGTTACATCCATTTCTGCATTGCGTGCCCCACATCGAACGGCCGACACATATCGTATTCGACCTTGACCCCGGCGAGAATGCGAACGTTCTCAACTGCGCGGAAGTATCATTCCTTCTGCGCCATGTGCTGACGAGACTGCGGCTAAAATGTTTCGCGAAAGTGTCCGGATCGAAAGGCATTCAGGTTTACGTACCGCTCAACACGGTTGTCACATACGACCAGACGCAGTCTTTCGCGCGCGCGACAGCCGAGTTGCT
>DASXOI010000259.1:0-10716 GCA_036494375.1 Candidatus Udaeobacter sp. | reverse complement strand
CTTTTAGCTGCTCGATCCAGAGCACATGACCAACAATCCGCGCCAGGCCATTTTGCGTCGCTGGATTGACCGAGCCGCCGGTGCTTAGCGAAAGATTCGGATCCACGCTCGCGGTAGCAAAGATACCGGTGAGAAATGCGCCGAGCGTTCCACCTACAGCGTGAATGCCGAACGTATCAAGCGCATCGTCATAGCGAAACCAGGATTTGAGTTTCGTGCATGCAAAAAATGGGACGATTCCAGCAGCAATCCCGATCGTTACCGCGCCGCTCGGCCCGACATATCCGCAAGCCGGTGTAATGACGACCAGTCCGGCCACGGCACCGGAGCAAAACCCGAGCACGCTCGGTTTACCGCGCAGCGCATACTCGAGCATGGCCCACGTGAACGAGGCAACCGCCGTCGCAAGTGTGGTCGTCGTGAATGCGTTTGCCGCGATTCCATCGGGCGCGAGCGCGCTGCCCGCGTTAAAGCCATACCAGCCTACCCAGAGCAAACCAGTTCCCACCATGCACAGCACCATGCTGTGCGGCGCCATAATCTCCTTTCGGAATCCGAGCCGGTGTCCAAGAAGAAGGCACAAGACGAGGGCTGACCAGCCTGAGCTCATGTGAACGACAGTTCCGCCGGCGAAATCGATCGCGGTAATCTTTGCGTTGGGATTCCACACGCCATTCATCCAGCCGTCAATTCCCCAGACCATGTGTGCAATCGGGAAATAGACGACGAACATCCAAATGCCTACAAAAACCAGGACTGCCGCGAACTTCATTCGCTCCGCCACGGCGCCAATGATTAAAGCCGGCGTGATGATCGCGAACATCAGTTGATACATCGCAAAAACATTCTGCGAAACCCAGTAGGAATAGTCAGAGTTCGGCCGCGCATCGACTCCGTGCAGAAATGCAAATCTTAACCCGCCGATAAAAGGACATCCGCGCGAAAAAACGAGGGAGTAACCCCCGGCCCACCAAAGTATGGTGACCAATCCGGTTATACCGAGACATTGCGCCAGCACGGACAGCACGTTTTTTGCGCGGACTAAGCCGCCATAGAAGAGCGCCAGGCCTGGCAACGTCATAAAAAGCACCAGCGCCGCGCAGGTCATCATCCATGCGTTGTAGCTCGGACCAGGCGCAGCGATGTTGGAGCTGATCGCCGGCTTTAAATCCGCCGCGCGCGGCGAATTGGTTACGTACGCTTCAAGATCAGCTACGCGTTGCTCGAGTGATGGCGTAGCCGCGGGCGACGATGTTTGACCAAGCAGCGGAGATACAAACGCAATGATTCCGGTGAGCAACAAGACCCGTAGCATCAGGCGTATCCGTTATAGGCACGCGAGTTCATAGCGGCAAGAAAATACCATAACAATTCTTACAGCAGCCGCGCTGCAGCGTGCGCGGTCCTCAGAATGTCCGTTTGTAGGGCGTCTGTGTCAGACGCCGACGTTAAAACGAGATTAATTGCGGAGTCATCTCGCCGGGAGACGACTGAAACGAAACGTGCTGCGTTACTTCATCAGACCCCTCGTCATCATCATCATCCTGATCATCTGCGTCGTCCGTATCACCTTCGTCCGCGTTCTCTGTGTCAGATCGCGGCCTGACTGTGGGCAAATCATTTTGTTGTAATCGGTTGTAACGTTCACGCACGTCGGCCGGCATCTTGTCGAGGTCTTCCTTGGTTTCGACCGGACCACTGAAAACCAATTTGCCCTGCGGATCCTTCACCGTGAGCAGTTTTCTTCCGTCGACGTTCGCCAATTTGAGCTCGCCTTTGTCGTCCGAGAAAACAACCTGCGCTTTGCCTAGATCTATTTTGCTCGTCTTTACCGTGCCGTCATCCTCGAAAAAGATCCGGAGCTGGTCGGCTGCACGACGGGCATCGTCACGCGCGCGTCTGGCAGCTTCGTGCGCTTGCGTCACCGCGTCGCGGACAATACCGCGTTGATTGCCCAGTTGCTCGTGAAGTTGTTCCTTCAGATCCCGCATTTGCTCGTCGAGATCGCCTTTGGCATCGAAATCCCAATGCCAGTCGTGATTGCCGCCAGGAAAGGCACTATGTCGCTGCGACACTTCTTTCTTGGAAAGTTTAGCGGTGAGCTTTTGTTCCTGTCCCTTGCGCAACACAGTGAGCGTCACTTCCGTTCCGTCGGGGAAAGTTTGCAGGAGCTTTCGTAATTGACTCGGCTCGATCAGAATCTGGTCGTTTAGCATTTTGAGAATATCGTTCTGCTGAACGCCAGCTGTAGCAGCCGGGCTGTTCGGCTCTACATAATCGACGACCAACCCGAAGCCTTTCGCCAACCCAAGCTGGTCACTCACAACAGTTGGAACCTGCGACGTATCCACACCGAGATATATAACTGGAATCTTGGGACCTTTTTCGTGATGACCCGGCATTCCTGGTTCGTGATGTCCTGACATTCCTGGTGGGTGCGGTGGTTGTGGCGGTTGTGGCGGCGCAGGCGGTGTTTGTGCGAATGCTGCGATCGGCAACACCGCGATCATTGTGATGGTGAGTACGGATTTCATTTTCATAGTTTATTTAGTTAAATCATTGACCTGAGACCGGGATGAGCACGACTTCCTCGCTGGGATAAGAGACACGAAGGGATGCACCCGTTTCCGGATTGCGCCACCGCCAGGTTTGTTGCGTGCGGTAGCGAACGCGTCGCACCGGTGGTTCTGAGCCGTCGCCAAAACGCAATCCTTCATCCCGAGCGTTGTAAACGACGTTCGTCCCACCGGCAGGCACGAACCTGCTGGGAGATGTGGATCGTTTCGTCTCGAGCGGAACCGGCCGTGTTTCGGGCGAAGGCGAACTTTGCGCGACGATTTGTTGGCGCTCGTGCCGATGTTCCATCGTAACGGCCGCGAACAAAATCAAAACCGCGGCAGCAGCGACGCCGAAGCCTAACGACCACCAATTGTCCGGCGTTTCTATAAAACGCCATCGTTTCCATTTGGCGTCCGCCGCGGCGGACGCCTTACAATTTTCGAGAGCTTCCCCTACCCGCTCGAAAAGCATCGGCGACGGCTGCGCTGGTCGCAGCTTTTTAACTTCCTTTTCAAGCTCAGACAAATCGTTCATTGCGGTTGCAAAGTTTTCTTCAAATTGTTCAAGGCATACCGGTATCGCGATGCTGCTGTGTTTTGTGAAATTTCCAGCGCGCCGGCGATTTCGCTGAACGTAAGGTCGTTCCAGATTTTCAAGACCAGTACCTCCCGTTGATCGCGCGGCAAAGATTCCACTGCAGCGGCAAGCGCCGACTGCGTGTCGTCTTCCGTTTCAAAATGCGGCTCAATGGCAGGCTCAACTTCAGCCAAAGCCGCCGTCTCACGTCGTGCGCGTCGCGCGTCACGCCGGATAAAATCGAGCGCGAGAGAACGAACCGCGGAATAGAGCAACCCGCGGTTAGCAATGTCGTGGTTGCGACGCCAGAACTTGACAAAAGCATCCTGAACAATGTCTTCCGCGTCGGCGGCTGATTGCACCCATTGACGGGCGAACAGAAGCAATCCGGGCGCAACTTCAGCAAAGCAGTTTCTCCAATTCTCATGGCTGGCGATAGGCTCCATGACCTTTTCACGGTCTTTATTTTCAAGACGCCGCCAAGTGAAGATTTTGTCTACGAGCGCGAAGCTTTGTTCTGGGGAGCGCACGCGCCCTCGCCTGCCCTTTGCGGCGCCCTCGCCGCGAAAGTTGTCCCACCGCAGTGCAGCTCGACGGTTCTCGCGCTCTCCCGGGCGATTGGCGAGGGCTCCAATCGCAGCACGCGAGGCGCGTGCGCTCTCCGGATTTAGCTTTTTGGCAGCGGTCGAAGAATTAAATCTCCGAGCCAATCTGGATGGGCGACTCCCGAACGATATGCGCGAAGCGATTCCACAGAAGAATTCACGCGCAGATTGCTATAAGAGCCGTCTGCGTTTTGCCAGCGCTCGTGCCAGTAAAGCGCTGCTTTGATTCGCGGATAACGGGTACGAAACAACTCCAGACCTTGCGCGATCCAAGCCGGTTTATGCATAGCGCTCGGCGGCGCTGCGGTAAGCGGAAATTCGCCAGTCGCCCATTCCGCAATCATGATCGGTTTGTGAGAATCGAGACGACTCATTTCCTGATATGGCCAATCGACCAATGAAGGAATGTCCGGATTCGGTTCGTCCTTGTATTGCTGCCCATAAACGCTGAGCCCAAGCCAATCGACATAATCAGATCCCGGATAATACGCTGCCGCACTGTTCCAGGTTTCATACGGATACGGATAATTGTTGGTGTGAAACATCCATTTGATGTTTGACGCGCGCCGGGCGCGGACGCGGTCTACAACGTATCGGTACGCTCGCCGAAATGTTTCCGGACCCTTCCAATTCTTGTATTCGGGGACCCATTGTGCACCGCCGTAGTACGCACCCGACCAGGGAAACCACGTGCCGTTCATCTCGACACCGAACACGACAATCATTGGATGGCCAAAATCCCGGGCGGCGTCAGCCCATTTATCGATGTATGCATCCCATTTGCCGGCAAGGATCTCAGTCAGACCGAACTTGTCCGGGCCGTGATCTTCCTCGTAAGGCTTGTCCCAAGGCGACCAGAACACCAGAGGTAACGAGCCGTGCCGCCAAATGACGTTGAGATTGGCGGTAGGAAAATTTTGTTCTCCCCAGTAGCTCGACGAAACGACGATGGCCTGGTGTTTTCCTACCATCTCCTCGAAATCCTCGATCGTCTCGAGCGTCACGTCGTCCTCCTCATCGCCAAAATCCATGAACGCGCCCGTGTAAGCGCCGTGATCCGGAATCACGACTTCGACCGGCCCGTTCGGGTCGACTCGCGCAACGGCAGCATGTTCGTGACATGCGGTAAGCACGAGACTCAATCCAACGAGTAGGATGGCTACGTTAAGCACTGCGGCGGTGCGCACTGGAACTTGGACATTCGCGGAAAGCTGACTGTATCCAAAACTGACACACCTGTCTTGTTCGAACTATCTCGAAACAACTGATCAGGATTTCGTCTCCAATGCTGCTTTCACCGAGTGCGAAACAACCGGGATCGGTTGCACCGCCTGGTCGAACCCGGCGAAAGGATCTGGCGTCGGTTGCCCGATGAACTGGAAGATCGCGGCGGCGATACTCAAAATACATGTGGCAAACACCGCTGTTTCCATCGCGCCACGTCCTTTCTCTTCCGAGCCAGCGAAGATCCCGTATAATGTGTGATCGTTTTTCATAATTTTAAGACGCCGCGGGCTTCCCGCTTTGTCTGTTGGTTGTTGATTGTTCATGATCGGTTTTGAAAGTTGGATGCTCCCGGGTCGTGAATTGGATTCAAAAAAATGTCGTGTTGAACGGAGTGAAACGGCTCCGGGTTTGGTCCGTGGCACGCTTTGACGACATGACCAGAGATTCTTCGCTCCGCTCAGAATGACACAAAGAGTATTGATGAAGAGAGTAAGCGCCGACTCACGAGTAATCCGCGACTTTCCCCCGAAGAGGCGCTATCTGATCGCTGTGTCCGGCGGGCGTGATTCCGTTGCGCTGCTACACTGGCTGATCAGCCTCGGTTACGAACGACTGATCGTTTGCCACCTGAATCACCGATTGCGCGGACGATCGAGCGATGCCGATGCGCGATTTCTGAAGAGGCTGGTCGAACGTTGCAACCAACAGATGCTCGGCCTGTCATGTATGCGCCCGGGCAAGCGAAGCGCTCGCCCTACAAAAGACGGCGGCATTGAATTCGAACTCAGTTCTGCAAACATCCGCGCGTTCGGGCGGAAACAAAAAATGTCGATCGAAGCTGCGGCGCGTGAGGCGCGCTATGCATTCTTTGCTGAAACTGCCCGGCGGCGAAACTGCAGAACGATTTTCGTAGCGCATCACGCCGACGACTTGGTCGAAACCTTCCTGATCAATCTTTTTCGTGGCGCCGGCAATACCGGCCTTTCTGCGATGCGGGAAATTTCTACACGTCGAATCGACGGCGTCGACCTAACGATTGTGCGGCCGTTCCTTTGCGTGTGGCGCAAAGAGATCGACCATTACGTCCGCGAGGAGCGGTTGCGATTTCGCGAGGATGCTACAAACAAAAATCTCACACCGCTGCGTAATCGCATTCGACATCGGATCATTCCGTATCTGGAGAAAACGCTTGGGCGAAACATCCGGCAGAACATTTGGCGAACAGCGATGATTGCTGCGGATGAAGAAAAATGGATCGAGAGCGAACTTGATGATGCTACACATGCAGATTTCTCCGTGGCAAAGCTTCATGCGTTGCCGATTGCGCTTCAGCGCCGCGCGCTCTTGAAATGGTTGCGGGCGCAAAACATCTCTGACATTGGATTCGAAGTAATCGAGCGCGTTCGGTCGCTCGCCGATCGCGATACTCGAATCGCAAAAGTGAATCTTCCGGAAAATCGCTACGCGCGACGCCGTGCCGGTAAAATTTTTCTAGAGTAGCGCATGCGTCTCGCTTGCAGATTCCAAACACACAAGCCACAGGCTCGCGCTACCTTCTTCGTGGCTACAACGTGTATCAAAATGTGTGTAACCAAGCTCGTCACACCCAGCGGAGCGAGGGATCTCACACGTCATCGTAGGATTTGCGAGATCCTTCGCTTTCGCTCAGGATGAGAATTCATGAGCCCTGAAGTCCGCGTTCGCTTCGCCCCCTCGCCTACCGGTTATTTGCACATCGGCGGAGCGCGCACCGCGCTTTTCAACTGGCTGTTCGCGAGACATCACGGCGGAAAATTCGTGCTGCGCATCGAAGACACCGATATGAAGCGCAACACTGAGGAAGCGATGGCGGCCATCTACGAAGGACTGGAATGGCTGGGCCTGAATTGGGATGAAGGCCCGCACGTTGGCGGCGAGTTCGGCCCGTATTTGCAAAGCGAACGCACAGAACTTTACGAGCGTTACTTGAAAAAACTTCAGGACGCCGGACACATCTACGAAGATCAGGGAGCACTGCGGTTTCGGTCGCCGCGCGAACACGTCATCGTCGACGACCTCGTTCACGGAAAGATCGATTTCGATTTGTCGAACGAAGAGACGCATCCGGACATGACGATCCGCCGTCCTGATGGCTCATGGATTTTTCATTTCGTCAATGTGATCGACGATCTCGAGATGAAAATTTCCCATGTGCTCCGGGGCGAAGATCATCTCTCGAATACGCCCAAACACATCGAGCTCATTCGCGCGTTGGGCGCAACGCCGCCGCAGTACGCACAGATTCCGCTCATTCTCAATCGCGACGGAACAAAAATGAGCAAGCGCGACGCAGGGGCGCGGGTGGAATATTACATCCGGCGCGGCTTTCTTCCGGCGGCGGTCCGCAACTACCTCTGCCTGCTCGGTTGGTCGCCGAAGGATGACCGCGAGAAGTTGGACATTGACGAAATCATTCGAATTTTCGATTTAAAAAATATCGGCCGTAGCTCGGCCACGTTCGATCCCAACAAATTGCATTGGTTAAACGGCGAATACGCGCGCGAACTCAGCGACGAAAAATTCTACGAATTGGCTGTCGCGACGCTGAGATCGAGCAGTGTGAAGGTGGATGATTATGCCGACGAATACGTGCGCGCAGCGTTGCAGACGTGCAAAGGAAAGATCAATACATTCGACGAGTTGCCAGCTTATTGCGGATTCTACTTCACTGATGATTTTGAGTACGATGCGCAGAGCGCGGCGAAGCATTTCACTCCTGAAAACAAACCGCGGCTCAAAGCCGTTCGCGATAGCTTGAGTTTAGTTGAGAAATTTGACGCCGCAGAAATGGAAGCGGCACTAAAAACCACCGCCGCAAAGCTCGGAATAAAATTCGGAGCCATCGTTCACCCCACAAGGCTCGCGGCGACTGGCAGCACTGTGGGACCGAGTCTGTATCATTTGCTCGAAGTGCTCGGGAAAGAAAAGGTGCTTGCGCGTATCGACCGCGCGCTGGCGCTATTCTGATGGGGAGCGCACGCCGCTGGCGTGCACCGTTCGACGGCTCGTCGAACGGCTTCGTATCGCGTGGCTATAATCATTTTCGGCGAGGCCGCCGAAAACAGCACGCGAGCCGCGTGCGCTCCCCTACTTCCGCGCCGCCTTCGCCCACGTGTCTCTCAACGTAGCCGTGCGATTCCACACCTGCTTTTCCGCTGTCGAATCTGGGTCAAGCGTGAAATAGCCGAGGCGTTCAAATTGATAGCGCTTTTCTGGCCTCGCATCTGCAAGCGCGGGTTCGCCTTTTGCGTTCGCTACTTCCAGCGAATTCGAATTTATGAAAGATTTGAAATCGCCGCCGGAATCCGGCTCGGGAACAGTGAAAAGCCGATCATACAATCGAACTTCCACATCGATTGCGTGTGCCGCGCTAACCCAATGAATGGTCCCTTTGACTTTGCGGTTCGCCGTCGAACCACCTGACTTGCTGTCCAGATCGACGCTACACCGCAGCTCGGTCACGTTGCCGGCGGCATCTTTCACCACTTCTTCGCACTTGATGATGTAAGCGTATTTCAGCCGCACTTCGCCGCCCGGTCGAATCCGAAAATATTTCGGCGGTGGCGTTTCCATGAAATCGTCGCGCTCGATGTAAAGCTCGCGCCCGAATGGAATTTTGCGGGTTCCAGCATTTGGATCCTCGGGATTATTGATCGCATCGAGCTCTTCAGTTTTTCCTTCGGGATAATTTGTCAGCACAATTTTGATCGGCCGCAGCACGGCGAGGCGGCGCGTTGCGATGCGATTGAATTCGTCGCGCACCGTATGTTCTAGCAGAGCCATGTCACTGATGCTCGGATACTTCGTGATTCCGACGTTGTACGCCAGGGTGCGTAATGCATTTGGCGTCACACCGCGCCGGCGCAAACCGGAAATAGTCAACATTCGCGGATCGTCCCACCCCTTCACGAGTTTTTCGTTCACAAATTGGATCAGCTTGCGCTTGCTCATCACCGTGTATGTCAGATTGAACCTGGCGAATTCGTACTGATGCGGACGCGGCTCCGGAATTTCAAGCGCGTCGAGGATCCAATCGTAGAGCGGGCGGTGTACTTCGAACTCGAGTGTGCAAATCGAATGTGTGATTCCTTCGATGTAATCGCTGAGCGTATGCGCCCAATCGTACATTGGGTAAATGCACCATTTGTCGCCGGTGCGATGGTGCGTTGCGTGCCGAATGCGGTAGAGCACCGGATCGCGCAGCCAGACATTTGCGGCGTTCATGTCGATCTTTGCGCGCAACGTGCGCGCGCCATCGGGAAATTCGCCCGTCTTCATTTGCGCAAACAAATCAAGACTTTCATCGACCGAACGGTCGCGAAAGCTGCTGGCCTTTCCGAGACGGCGATACTCGTCCGTTTCCTCGCGAGTCATGTCATCAACGTACGCCTTACCTTTGCGGATGAGGTCCACTGCATACTCACAAAACCGGTCGAAATAATCCGACGCATAGAACGGCGAACCGCCGAGTTGTTTGTCTGCCCATCCGTCGATCAACCAATGCACATCAGCCATGATTGACCTGACGTATTCCGCTTCCTCCTTCGTCGGATTAGTATCGTCCATGCGGATGTTGCAAATGCCGCCGAACTCGCGCGCGATCCCGAGATTGAGACAGATCGATTTCGCGTGGCCGATGTGCAGATAACCATTCGGCTCCGGCGGAAAACGAGTAATGATCTGCTTGTATTTTCCTGTGCGCAGATCCTCCGCGATGATGTCGCGGATGAAGTCTGAAGGTCGTTCTGTTTCAGTGGTCATCTTAGGGAGCGAAGCTATCGGCGAACGCGCAGATCGACAACCTTCACGGGCTCTCAAGTTCCCACCTTCTCATTAACACCTCGCTTTAGCGAGGTGTTAAGGCACGTCGTTTCGCGGTCAAACCGCTTCAACGGTTTCTCTCAATCACTGTGCCAAACCGCTAAAGCGGTTGAGTTCACGTAGTTTGCTTGCAGCACCCAGCTAAAGCAGGGTGTTAATGAGAACGAAGCCGTCGCGTGAAAGAAGAGCAACAAATTACTGATCGCTACACAGTCGCTGATCTTGAGAAATGGTCTGAGATCACGCGCGACGTCGACCCGCCGATTCGCCTCGGTATTTTCGGTGACCCCGTAGCGCACTCGCTTTCGCCGCAGATGCAAAACGCAGCGCTGCGCGCGTTCGGGATCAACACGCAATATGCGCGGTTTCACATTCGGCCGAATGAATTGCGGTTAGCCTTGCGGTTTATCCGCGAGCTCGATTTTATCGGGATTAATCTCACCGTGCCGCACAAGATCGGGGGGCTCACGCAAATTGATGCGGCTGATGAATCGGCAAGCCGTTGCGGCGCTGTGAATACGCTTCGGCTGCACGAGAACAAATTGATCGGTGCGAACACTGACGCCGAAGGATTTTCACGCGCAGTTCGCAGCGAGTTCTCAATCGATTTGCGCGATCTGCGAGTAATGATCCTTGGCGCGGGCGGAGGCACCGGTCGTGCCATAGCCTGGCAATGTGCGTTGGAAAATTGTGAGCGCCTGGTCCTTGTTAATCGCACTCTGGCAAAGACAAACGTTCTTAGAGATGAGTTGCGGTCTTTCTTCGCCGGGCCACGCGTGCTTGGTCCGGTTGCGCGACTCGAAGCCGTGCAATGGGATGAGACCGTGGTCCGCGCGCAACTCGCAGACATCGACCTCATCGTCAACGCCACGCCACTGGGCATGAACCC
>DASXOI010000258.1:0-5525 GCA_036494375.1 Candidatus Udaeobacter sp. | reverse complement strand
CCCAGCTTGATGATTTCCTGGATCATCTCGGCTTCGCCTTGGTACAACGTGCCTTCCTCTTCACCAATTTGAAGCAGTGTCCCCAATTCCTCGTCGCTTAAACGCGGTCGACTGCGCAGATGCGCTGGAGTGAAACGATGGATTACATAATCGCTCATGGTCTCCAGTCCGCGGCCGATTCGATCCAGAAACGGCATCGCGATCTGCAAGGTGAAAGCGCCGATGGCCGAAAGCTTCGAAGGCGCGGCGAGCGCCACCAGTTTTGGGGCCAGATCGCAGAGCAACACCACGATGGCGAAAATCAGGATGCCGGCGAGCCACTGCGGAATGCGTCCTGCCAGAGGGCCTTCCCACAGAAAGAAAAGACACAACACCACCAGAAGCACGTTGACTAATCCGTCACCCAGCAGCAGCACATTCAAAACGCGACGCGGATTCTCGCGGAAGAGCTGTATGAAATTCGTTAGGCCGGAATGGTTCGCTTCGAGGCGGCGCAGCTGATGCGGCTTCAGCAAGGAGAGTGCTGTCTCCACTCTGGAAAACAGCGCGGAGCAAAAGATCAAAATCGCGACAGCACCGAGTACAATGGCAAGAGTAGGGCCACTCATCTTTGCGGCACCAAACCCCGCGCGCTTTGCATGGCCTTTCCGGCGCGATGGAGTGGGAAGGAGAGACGAGGTCCCTCCGGAGAGTTGGTGGTTGGTGGTTTGCTCATCCTCTGAGCCGCAAGCAAGTTAAAGCTCCGGATGAACAAACGCGAGAGGATTTCACAGTGGTTGGCAGACGCGACTGGGGAAGAGGTGAACCCGGACCAGGCAGAGGTGGAAAAAAACCCGTATTACCGCGCGTTTTTTCATTGCTGGAACGAACAGCAGTACTACGAAGCGCACGATGTTTTGGAACAGCTTTGGCTCAACGGTGAATCGCCCGACGCAGATTTCTTCAAGGGATTGATCCAGGCGGCGGGCGCGTTCGTTCATCTGCGAAAGCACTTTCAACATCCGTCGCACGCCAAGCACGGCAGACGTTTGCCTCCGGCGGTACGTTTGTTTCGGCTGGCGCAGACAAATCTCGCGAGCTTCGCGCCGTGGCATCACGGGCTGGACGTTGCATCGCTTTGCCAGCTTTTGAGCCGATACGCCGATGCGATCGTCGCGTCGGATTACACAATCAATCCGTGGTCGCCGCAAACTGCGCCAAAGTTGCAATTACGATAGGGTAGGGGCCGGTTCACCGGAACCGGCCAGGCGATTGACGTTAATCGCCTCTACCTCGCTCGTTCGAGTAGCAGCATTCGAAGTTCTCATTAACACCGGTCTTCAGACCGGTGTTTGCACCGTAGCAGATGTCCCAGCCGTTTTAACGGCTTCACTCAAGAGATGATGTAAACCGATGAAAGCCGTTGAAACGGCTGTTACAGGGGATCGTCTTTATGTCACCTGGCTGAAGCCAGGTGTTAATGGGGTGTCGTCTCTACCGTTTAGCGCCAACGGCGCGGCATAACATCGTTTAGCCTGGGGCAACGCCCATGGTGCGACGGGATTTGCCCTAGCCTTCGCGATCAAAAGCAAGGAGCGACGGTCTGGGCGACCGTCGATGTGTGACGGCTGGGAAAGCCGTCACTCCTTGGGTCTATCTCGTGAAGATCAATTTGATTCCCGCAATAATCAGCACCGTCGCGAGACAAAGGGAAATTACGCGGACCGCAAAACGCCTGCTCCCCAAATGCGAGCCGATAATGCCGCCCACAATTGCTGCGGCTGCGAGAATGAATCCGAGTGAAGGAATGGCGCGTACCTTTGTGAAATAGCCAATCAGTCCGGCGATCGAGTTCACCCAGATGAATAGCGCTGAGACAGCGGCGGCTTGTCGAATGTGAGCCCAGCGACAAAAAAGCAGGACCGGTGTGAGAAAGATTCCGCCTCCAGTTCCGGTCAATCCTGCGAGGAATCCGAGCGTTGCGCCCACGCTGATCGCGACCGGTCGCGATGGAGGAGATGTTTGCGGCGGATCGCCACGGCGAACCAGTAGTCGGGCTGCGGAGAACAGCAGCACAACACCGATGAGAATCCTCAGGACCGAAGCGGAAGGCTGCAAATAACCACCGAGATATGCTGCCGGAATCGATAGTAGCGCAAACGGCCAAAACAATTTCCACGAGAAATACCCTGCGCGCCAAAATTGAAACGTGCCGATGGACGCGACCAGGATGTTAAGCACAAGGGCAGTTGGACGAATGACCATGGGCGCGATGCCAAACAACGTCATCGTTGCGATGTAACCTGAGGCACCGGCGTGGCCGACCGACGAATAGAGCAAAGCGATTACTCCGATGGCGAAGAAAAGAAGAATGAAATGAGTCGTGTCCAACAAATGACGAATGACAAATTACCAATGACGAATCAATGACGAATGACGAAAAATCCGGGGAGCGCGGGCGCCTCGCCCCGCTCTTTTCGGCGCCCCCGGCCGAAAAGCTTCCGATGGTGTCCCGCGAGGCGCGTGACACAGCGGGCGAGGCGCCCGCGCTCCCCGGCATCCGGCGTTCAGAGTTTTCTGAAGACATTCCTCCAGTATCCATCCCGCAGTTGCGGAACGGCGCGACAGGCGCTCGGAATGACAAGAGTAGTCAAAATAATTGCGTTAAGATGACGAAGCATGACGAGCCGCTTCCGCTTTGGATTTCTCGCGCTAACGTGGCTAGTGACATCAAGCGATGTTTTTGCTGAGCAGAACGCTGCTCGCCCCGAACACACGAACCGGCTCGCGCACGAGAAGTCGCCATATCTTCTCCAACACGCTCATAACCCGGTGGATTGGTATCCATGGGGCGAAGAAGCGTTCGCGAAGGCGCGTCGGGAGAACAAACCGATCTTTCTCTCGGTCGGCTATTCCACGTGTCACTGGTGCCATGTCATGGCGCACGAATCATTCGAAAATGAAGACGTAGCGGCGATGATGAATCGCGAGTTCGTCAATATTAAGGTCGACCGGGAAGAGCGTCCGGACGTTGACCGCGTTTACATGACGTTTGTTCAAGCGACGACAGGCAGCGGCGGCTGGCCCATGAGCGTTTGGTTGACCCCGGATCTGAAGCCGTTTCTTGGCGGGACATATTTTCCTCCGGAGGAGCGATACGGTCAGCCAGGTTTCAAAAAAGTGCTGGAGCGGATCGCAACAGCTTGGAAGGAAGATCACGACAAAATTGTGGAGCAGGGGAGCAAGATCGTTGAGGCGCTTCGCGAATCTCAATCAGCTGCACCGGGTAAAGGAAAAATCGACGGCTCAGTTGCAGATGTTGCCTATCGTCAACTTGATCGCAGTTATGACCCGAAGGAAGGCGGATTCGGCAATGCGCCGAAATTTCCGCGGCCAGTCACGCTCAATTTTCTCACCCGATTTTACGCAGGGAACGTGGCGCAAGTTTGTAACTTGCGAAATCAAGAAAACGCAACTTCCAAAGTTGCGCCACATGAGACACAGCACGCGCTCGACATGGTGCTGTTCACGCTGCGCAAAATGGCTGCGGGCGGAATGCACGATCACATCGGCGGCGGGTTTCATCGTTACTCGGTTGATCGTTACTGGCACGTGCCGCACTTCGAGAAAATGCTTTACGACCAGGCGCAGCTCGCCGTCGTGTATCTCGACGCGTTCCAAATCACAAAAGATAAGCAATACGAATCAGTTGCTCGCGACATCCTCGATTACGTCGGTCGCGATATGACGTCGAAGGAAGGAGGTTTTTTTTCCGCCGAGGATGCCGACAGCCTCGTTCCTGTAGCGGCGGTCTATGACCGCCGAAACGAGTCTGTACAATCAAGGGACGTCGACGCTCACAGAGCGCCGCTACAGGAGACCGCCGAAGGCGCATTCTATGTTTGGACGAAAAAAGAGATCGATGATGCACTCGGCGATTCGGCTGAGATTTTCGATTTCCATTACGGTGTTCAAGCGCACGGCAACGCTCCGGAAGGAAGCGATCCGCACGATGAATTCCGCGGGAAAAATATTTTGATCGAGCGCCACACGATCGCCGACATCGCTCGGCATTTTAAGAAGAGCGAACCGGAGATTGCCAAAGTGCTCGCACAATCCCGCGAAAAATTGCTTGCGATTCGCGCACAGCGTCCGCGCCCACATCTGGACGACAAAATCATTTCCTCTTGGAACGGTTTGATGATCTCCGCTTACGCTCGCGCTGCGCAAGTGCTGGACGACCCGCGGTATCTCGAGATCGCAACGCGTTCGGCAAATTTTGTGCGTGCAAAGTTGTACGATCCGTCGCGCAAGATTTTGTTTCGCAGTTACCGGGAGGGCCGAAGCAATATCGAAGGGTTTGCCGATGACTACGCGATGGTGATCCAGGGTCTTCTGGACCTGTACGAGGCATCATTCGATGTCGAATGCTTGAAGTTCGCGATCCAGTTGCAGGAGACACAGGACCGGCTGTTCTTCGACGAGAAGAACGGCGGCTACTTCAGCAACAGTGGCCAGGATAAAAATGTGTTCGTCCGGATGAAAGACGATAATGATGGCGCCGAGCCTGCTGCGAGTTCCATCGCGGCGCTGAATCTTCTGCGGTTATCGCAGATCTATGACGACCCGAAGATCGCTGAACGCGCGAAAAAGACGATCGATGCGTTTGCGACGATACTTTTGCAGTTTCCCAGCGGTATGCCGCAAATGCTCGTCGCCGTCGAGGACTCGTTAGGCAAGCCGCGACAGATCGTTATCGCGGGAAAGAAGGATTCGCCGGAAACCAAAGCATTACTCAAAGAAGTTCATCGCCATTTTCTGCCGAATACAATCGTAATTCTGGCCGATGCGAGTGAAGGGCAGAAATATCTCGGTGAAAGAAACGAGGCGATCGGTGCGATGTCGCTGGTGGAAGGAAAACCGGCCGCTTACGTATGCGAGAATTTCACCTGCAAAGCGCCGGTGACGGATTCGAAACAACTCAGTGACTTGTTGAAGCTGTAGGATCGATCAGCGTCTGACACAGATATCAGACAACGCCGAGCGGACCGTTACGCGACGCGGCCGCAGCAGTTCTTGAATTTTTTTCCGCTGCCGCAAGGGCACGGTTCGTTGCGACCGACCTTGGGCAATGAACGGCGAATCGGCAGATCGATGGACACTCCACCATCTCCATTGCCTTCGCCGTCTCCACCCACAGCGGCCATCGCGCCGACTGGCTGGCGCATGCGCGCGCCAGCGGTTGCTGTTGGCGCGGTCGGCCCTTCCTCACGCAGGAGGAACTGCGGCAATGTTGCGAGGAAATTCTCGAACGCCTGCAGATTGGAAGTGCTGCGGAACAGATTGTTCAGGACCTCATTTTTAATGTTCGCCATTAATTCGACGAACATGTCGTACGCTTCAGTCTTGTACTCGATGAGCGGATCCTTTTGCGCGTAGCCACGGAGGTAAACGCCCTCGCGCAACGCGTCCATGGCGTAAAGGTGCTCCTGCCACAGGCGATCGATCGCGTTTAGAATGATGTAACGCTCCAGGCTTTTGACGGC
>DASXOI010000257.1:0-2944 GCA_036494375.1 Candidatus Udaeobacter sp. | reverse complement strand
TGGCTGCCACCCGCGCATAAGCCCAATCCTTTCACGTTGATTAAGGAAGTGAGTTTTCATGATGCGGGAGGAAATCTTGGAGCTGAAGACGAAGAAACTGCCGGTGATTCGCAAAACGCCACTGTGCAAATGGCAAATTCGGATGCTTCGCCTGACGTTGAACCGGAAGCAGATTCTCGAGGGAGAGTAGCGCGGCGTGCTGCGGCTGCCTCGGCCCGCGCTGTCCCGGTTGCCGCGCCTCAGCCTCAGCGCAACTTTTTTCAGCGGCTTTTCGGAGTAAAGCGCCAGCCGGCACAGCCTCCTCCGCCTCCGCCCGGCCGCCAGCAGCGCACAACAAGATGAACCCCCGGTCAGAATCGCTTCTGCAGCTCGTATCGGCAGCTCGTCCGATGACCGGCCAACCCCTCCATTTTTATGATAGACAAAGTGAGAAAGATTTTGGGTCTCGCTTCACGCAAGACCGGCAACAAGCTCGTTCTGAGTGTGGAGAAACTCGAGACCCGTGTGGCTTTACTAGAGGGTGGCCGACTTGAGGAATACAGTGTTGAGCGCAAGAGCTCACGGAACATCGTAGGCAGCGTTTACAAGGGTAAAGTCAAAAACATCGAGATGGGATTGAAGGCGATGTTTGTTGATATCGGCTTCGAAAAGAATGCGTTCCTTCATTTCTGGGATGCCATTCCCGCAGCGCTCGATAGCGGCATCGAAGAAATAGACAGAAAGTCTAACAAGCGGCCTCGAAAACGGATCACGGTAAAAGACATACCTAGCATTTACCCGGTCGGCTCGGACGTGATTGTGCAGGTCACCAAAGGACCAATCGGCACCAAGGGCCCGCGCGTCACAACCAATCTCAGTTTCGCCGGGCGCTATTTGGTTCTGATGCCATTCAGCGATCGCAGCGGTATCTCTCGAAAAATTGAAGAGCCGAAAGAGCGCGAGCGGCTACGCAAGATTCTACGGCAGTTGGACATTCCTGAAGGGGTTGGCGTGATCATCCGCACAGTAGGCGAAGGTCAGCGCGCCAGGTATTTTGTCCGCGATTTGCGAGTTCTGCTGGATCAATGGACTAAAGTCGATCAGGCCATTCGGGATAACCCTTCTCCATGCCGATTGTTTGAAGAACCCGATCTGGTCGAGCGAACGGTGCGCGATTTCCTTACTGAAGAAATCAATGAAATCCTTTGCGACGATCGCGGGGCAACGGATCGGATGACCGACATGATCGGTCAAATCTCCCGCCGCGCGAGAAACCGCGTTCGCCACTACGATGGCGCCACACCGATTTTTGAGACGTACGGTGTGCAGAAACAGATTGACGACGCATTTCACAGGCAAGTCTGGCTCAAGTGTGGCGGCTACATTGTGATCGACGAGACCGAAGCGCTGGTCGCCATCGATGTGAACACCGGACGGAACAAAGGTGGGCGCGACGTCGAGAAAACAATCTTGCAAACCAATCTCGAAGCGGCGGACGAGATCGCGCGCCAGCTTCGGTTACGCAACATCGGGGGATTGATCATTGCTGACTTCATCGACATGAAGAGCCGCAGAGATCAGCAGTCGGTTTACAATCTAATGAAGGAACGGCTCAAGCGCGACAAAGCCAGAACGCATGTGCTTCCTATTTCACAGCTCGGGCTGATGGAGATGACGCGGCAAAGGGCACAGGAGAGCCTGAGCGACACGATTTATGAGAATTGTCCTTATTGTGGCGGGCGGGGCGTGGTGAAGACGACGATGAGCACAAGCGTGGAATTACACCGGACTCTCAATACCGTTATGCGCCGGTACCAGGATTCTATCCACGACATTCGGGTGATCCTGAACCCCGACGTTCTGAAGCGATTAAAAGAGGAAGACGAGGAGCTGCTCGTGGAACTCGAGCGCCGTTATGCAGGTCGACTCATGTTTCGAGCCGATCCCGCATTTCATCACGAGAAATTTGTCATCACCGACGCCAATACCGGGGCAGAACTGAAGGCTTGACGTCGACGGGCAGGCTTGAAAAAGCTTGCAATGTTAGACTGGCCAGCTCAGACTCAAGGCATCCAAACACATCGTGCCGAAGTCGTTCACAGAGAAGGCTTGAATACGTTTGGAAGGACTTAATCAAAAGGAGAAATAGATGAATCGGCTGCTGATGAGCCTGCTAGGATTGAGTTTGGTCGCCTCGGTCGCTTTTGCAGGAGTTGGTTATTCAGGGAAGGAAATCAAGCAGGTTACTCCACCGCCCTGTCCTGAGTGGTACGCGGACAGGGAATTCAACGTCTCGCTTTGGGGCACATACGTTTTCACGGGAACTAATTGGATTGATGACCGCTACATCGAGGCTGATCACGCTTGGGGAGGTGGCATCGATCTCAAGTATTTTTTTATGCGTTACATTGGCGTGGGGATTGAGGGCTGGGTTGTTGATGCTCGGCAAGCGCGCCAAGATGCCTTCATCGATTTCAGCGACGGAATTTTTGCCAATAGTATTCACCGTGAGAGCAACGCGATCGGTGCGGTGCTAGGCACTCTCACCCTGCGTTACCCTATTTCTTGCACGCGTTTTGCGCCGTACATTTTTGGTGGGGCTGGCGGGATCTTTGGCGGTGGCCAGAAGCAAGTTAACGAGCGCTTTGTCGAGCCGGGAGAAGGTTTCGATATCGTTGCGACAACCGGTCATACAGACGCAGAGACGCGGGCAATCGGCCAGGTTGGCGGTGGGATGGAAATCCGCATAACTCCGCACATCGGCTGGGTTAGTGATTTCAGCTGGAATTTCGTGGATGGCCCAAAGAATAATTTTGGTATGGTCCGCACCGGCGTGAATTTCGCGTTCTAGGCTGTTCACAAGGAACATTTGCCATGGCGGTGTCTGGAATACCGGACGCCGCTTTTTTGTACGCGTGCGATTTGCGAAGCTAACCATGCACACGAAATTATCCTGATGTCGTTC
>DASXOI010000256.1:0-3081 GCA_036494375.1 Candidatus Udaeobacter sp. | reverse complement strand
CTAACGACGGCGCTGGTCGCGATTGTGGTTTACGAAAAACTTGGACTCGCGATCCTTGGCCGCGCATGGTTCAACATCGATTTCGTCTGGATGCTCGCGCTGATGATCACCGGGGTCTTCATTCTGCTCTTTTGATGGGCGATCGCTGAACCTTACTTTTCGTGTTTCGCGCAGTGGAAGCCGTCCGATAATGTCATTCTGAGCGAAGCGAAGAATCTCGGATCAGTCTTGGACCAATTCGCCCGACCGAAATAGATCAGAGATGTTTCACTTGGCTCAACATGACAGAACCATTCATTGAAATGAGTTCAAGAGACAGGCGAGTAGAGCTGTTGGCCTTGTGAAAATCCTGACCACCATCGCAGACGTCCAGACGCAGGCGCGTGCAAAACGGCGCGTGCTTGTGCCGACGATGGGTGCGTTGCACAAGGCGCACGGCGAATTGATTCGAGTGGCGCGAGAGGCCGCTGGCAAAGATGGCGACGTGGCCGTCAGCATTTTTGTTAATCCGCTCCAGTTCGAACCTGGCGGCGATTACAAGCGATATCCGCGTCCGGAAAAAGCAGACGAAGAATTTTGCCGGGATGCTTGCGTCGATCTTTTATTTCGTCCGTCAGCCAAAGAGATTTATCCGGCCGATCGCTCGACATTTGTGGAAGAGACGTCGTTGTCGAGCACTTTGGAAGGCAAATCGCGCCCCGGACATTTCCGCGGCGTTTGCACAGTGGTCGCAAAGCTGTTCCACATCCTCGCGCCTGACGCTGCTGTGTTCGGCGAGAAGGATTTTCAGCAACTGGCGATTATTCGACGGATGGTCCGCGATCTCGATTTCAAGATCGACATAATCGCGGTGCCCACTATCCGGGAAGAAGACGGCTTGGCGTGCAGCTCGCGCAACCAGTATTTGAACACCGAAGAACGGAAGCAGGCAGCGGTTCTCCATAAAGCGTTGCTGGCGGCTAAAAATGCCGGCAAAAAATCTGTCAACGATGTCGTCGCGCTCGCTCAGAGGGTTATCTTGGAAGCGCCATTGGCACGAATCGATTACGTAGAGATCGTCGATGCAGAAACGATGAAGCCGGCGGATATGATTGAAGCCGACTCGGTGCTCGTATTAGCGGTGTTTATTGGCAAGACCCGTTTGATCGACAACATGCGGTTGGGCTGAAGTGACGCAGGCAATCCTGTCTGCGCTTTGCTGTAGCCGACTTCGCTGATGCCGGCTTCTCACAATGGGCGTTGCTGTGCGCGACGGGGTTCGCCTTAAGCTACCGCGCGAAGCCAGAAATTCTAATTCTGAAGCCTGGTCTGGACCCGTTCCCGCGGAAGATTCGGCTTGCCTAAAAGCAGGGAATCGGATAGAAGAAGGCGGCGTTTGTAATGAGGAGATTTCTCGTGGCTTGTCTCAGTTTGGCGGTTGCTGGCGCCCCGAAAGTCTTCGGGGACGAACAATCGACTTCTCCCTATGCTACCGCATCGGATTTTGCCAAGTACGCGATGAGGCTGCGGGAGCAGGCATTGCTCAAAGTGGAACCGCAGGTCCTTATCCCGACCAGCTCCCGCCCGGCAGTCCAACGTTACCCGTGGAAAACGAACATTGTTACCACCGTGTTTTGGGTGGGAGAACAAGCCAGCGGAAACAATCCTGTGCCTAACTTCAAGAGTTCGTGGGATTTGAACTGGACAGCGAATTACGGCGGGGCGGACAACCCGGAGCCCAGCGCGCGCCGGAATTACATTCCAATCGCCTTCGTCCCAAGGCAGAATCCTTTCTACATCGCCTTGCCTTACAACGACGTTACGCACGGCCAGTTTAAACCGGAAGCGCCGCTGGTGATCCCGTGGTTCAAGCAATCTTACACCGGACCGGGGCAGTCGGTCTGTCGCAATCGTTGGATTGCCATTCGCAAAGGAAATCGCCTCTGCTACGCCCAATGGGAGGATTGCGGCCCATTTCGCACCGACCATTTTCAGTATGTTTTTGGCAATGAGCGCCCGAAGCCGAATCTGAACCACGGGGCGGGAGTGGATGTTTCCCCAGCGGTGCGTGATTATCTGGGGCTAGCGCCGACTGATGTGACCGACTGGCAATTTGTTGAAGTTCGCGATGTGCCTCCGGGTCCCTGGCGAAGCTATGGCGATAACAATCATTTCGTTATCGCTCGTCGCCAAAGCGAACAGCGCGTGGCCGCGGGCGGTGGTGGCGGCGCGGCCAAGAAATAAGCAAGGAATGACGGCTTCTCAGCCGTCACGTGTGAACCGACGGCTGCCCAAGCCGTCGCTCCTTGAAAGATAGCGCCGCTAGCGGCCCGGAGACGATGTCGGGACAGCAGATTGAGTGGCTTTCGTTGCTGTCTTTTCAGCCGGCTCCGTTTTCGGATGCGGCGTTACCGGTGTCGCTCTGCCAATCAATTCTGAGACAGATGGAGCGGCTTTCGCTGGCGTCTTTTCAGCGGCTTCCGCCTTCGGATGCGGCGTCACCGGTGTCGCCATCCCAAGCAACTCTGAGACAGTAACAAACTTGAAACCCTTCGCCTCCAACTCATCGAAGGTAGAAGGCATCGCTTCGATTGTCCCCGGATGAATGTCGTGAGAAAGCACGATCGAACCCGGTCGCGTTTCCTTGAGGATACGATTGCGAACTACCGCCGGACCGGGTCGTTTCCAGTCGAGCGGATCAACATCCCAAAGAATGATGTCATATCCGTATTCGTCGTGGATCCATTTTTTTTCGCGTTCGGTAATCGATCCATAGGGTGGTCGAAACAACGTGGGCCGTTTCCCAGTGGCGCTTTTAATTTCATCATCGGTACGCTGCAATTGGCTGCGAACACCTTCCTGCGACATCTTGGCGAGATTGGGATGCGACCAACTGTGGCTCGCGATTTCATGACCTTCCCGGGCAGCCCGCGCCAGAATCTCAGGATGTTGCGCTACCATTTCGCCGAGAACAAAAAATGTGGCCTTGATATGATGCGCAGCGAGTATATCGAGCAATTTCGGAGTAAGCGTTGCGCTGGGTCCATCATCAAAGGTCATCGCGATGTAAGGCCCATCGACGTGCACCGAACTAAACGTGAT
>DASXOI010000255.1:0-2493 GCA_036494375.1 Candidatus Udaeobacter sp. | reverse complement strand
GCCTGGTAACTGACCAGCCACAAGCCGCAACCCGCCACGCATAACAGAAGCAGCCAGACGGCGCCGGGCACATGGTTTCGCTTTGCAGAGATGCGCGTGGCTTCCAAATCCATTGTTTGGTTGAGGCTTGCTATAAAACTGGCGGTGATCGGCGACGGGCGTTCTGCGGCAGCGGCGACCGCCTCGGTCCACATGCGGTCCTGAAGTTCGGCGCTGCGTTTGCGCGTAGTTGCGAATTGATCCGAAAATTGCGCCTCGCGATGGGCCTCGATCCGAAGTGGAACGTATTCCCGAAGCAACTGCACAACATTAGCGGCGTGCGGTTCAGGCAACAAATGCGCCCGGCGCGCTGTCGTGCCGATTGAGTTTGCCTCCTCAACCAGAAGTTCGCGGCGAGTCTCGTGCCGCGCGGCGGCAATGGCGAAACTGAATCCAAGCAACAATCCCAACAGAGCCAGTACCGCGGATCTCACTGTGCCGCTGCCCTTGTCCGCTTCCGATCTCTTCCGGCTGCTCGCAAATGCCACGCGCCACGCCAACTCGGAAAGGCCAACCAGCAAAATGAGCAGACTCGCAAACACGATCCACTGGCTTGAAAAGAACCGGCCAAATATTTGATCGAGCATTGCGGTAATTGTTTCTTTCGCCGCTATTGCAGTTGGTCGCGCGTCCTGATCACTTGAGCGGACCTGGAACGAGGCGATCCTGGACGGTCATCCCGCGCTTTTCCAATTCCTCGCGCAAGCGCGGGGAAACTTCTCCTGAAAGACCGACATACACATGCGCGCTTTGACCCGATTTCCCGGCGAGCTTTTGCACTTCGTCGGTGAAACTGGCTGCGCCTGACGTCCAGGCAGCGTAGTCCCACTGTAACGCGACGATTATCGTTCCATCCTTAGCAACGCAGATCGGAAAGTCGCCAAGCATGACGATCCGGGCGATTGGCGTTTTTTGGTTGATCTGATCCATCAAAGCAGCGGTATAAACGCAAAAGAGAGCGTCAGCCTCGGTGGTGCTCTTCTCCGCCGCGGTTTTCACAAAAGCGCCGCGATTTACGACGCCTTTAAGCGCTTTCAAATGGACCGCGAATGTCGTGGCCTGTGTCGGCGTAAACGCTCCGCCGTGGAGGATCCGCTCGACATCACTCGCACTGGCGCCCATTGCGCGGAATGTCGCGCGGTTAATTTGCTCGAGTTCCGACGGTGATTTTTCACGCAACAGGTCATCGACCGTGCTGTTTACGTTGGTCACGGTAAGTGCGACTCCGGCTGCACCACTGATCGGAAGAGTGGCGACACTAAAACTGAATCCACCCGCCCATGAAGCCCAGGCGAGGTCGTCCAGTTGTTTTTGCAGCACGGTATTGGTGGTGTATGGATCGATTCCCATTTCGAGCGCGATCTCTCTTTTCTTATCCGAGTAGCCGATCGCGTCCTTTAGCCTGCTGCCATCGCGTACGTCAGCGTTCCCGCCTTTCCCGACGTTCTCGACCGTTTCCTTGGCTCGGCCCAAAAATTTCATGATTCCTTTTGGGACATTGGAAATCGCCTGCGCCGGATCCCTGGCGATGTTCTTGGCAGAATTGAGCGGGCTTTTGGCCGCGGCAAGAAGCGATTTCTTGAACTCGTCGGTACGTGAGACGTCCTGCAGCCGCGCGATTGCATCGATCTCCTTCAGGCGTTGGAGCAGCATTTCATTTCCGTCCGCTTCGAAGATGCCGAAGTCTGAATCAATCGTGAACAGATTCATGCCTGACCCAGTCGGCACCGGATCGCGTACGACATAATGCGGTCCTTTGAGCAACTCGGGCTTGAGGATCTCACTCGCTTTGAGCTCGGGCAGCTCTTCAAAGACGGGTTCCGCGCGTCGTACTTCGAACGGTTCCGGCGTTTGGGCGAGGCATTGAAAAGTTGCGCTGAGCGTAAGCGCGAGAAAGAGGTTCCGATCCATGGTTCAGATGGCGATACTAAATCACCGGTAAGATGTGAAGCTTGAACATGCGCCGGTGGTTTCGCGATTTGCTAATCGCTCCGGGGTAAACCCTCCCGGATGATGCGCGAGAAATCCGGATCCTGGTCCGCGGCGCGGGCGCGTTCATTGATCAGGCTGCGCTGTTTCAATTCGGTGAAGGACAACCCGCCGGTGGCGATAGCGTGATCCTGATAGAGCATCTCGTCGGCCTTTCCATTAAGAAGAATGCGCCAATCCCATGGTGTACGGAGTCTAGCCGTGCGCTGGGCGCGGATACTAGTGGTGCAGTTACTGGTAACGGCGTTGTACCAACGCGGATTCTCATGAAGGATGTTGAGGGTGTTTATATATTCGCGAAATCTCTCGCGCGCTTGGGCGGGCGAAGCCAGCGTGTGGTAAAGATAAACATCCTCGCGCCGATAATTAGTGCGTAGACGAATGCAATCGCGCTCATCCGCCACGACGTAAATGAGCGTGTACCGCCGATAAAAACCTTCCAACGTGGAGTACTTCTGCCCAATG
>DASXOI010000254.1:0-16820 GCA_036494375.1 Candidatus Udaeobacter sp. | reverse complement strand
AAATTACCGCGCCCAGTAACCAGTCTCAGGAACTTCAACGGTTCTCAAATAGACGAAAAGAGAATGGCATCTGCGAGCAACTACTTCCTGCTAATCGGCGCGAAGTGAGCAAGCATTCAGAAGTTTTGCAAGAGGTTACATATTTGTAATTGGGCGGCAACCTTGACGTCATGTCGGGACCAAAATTGCCAAGAGCATGAAAGGGTTATGACTAATCGGAGTTGCTCTCTTAGCGCGAGTCGCTGGAACGGGATCGGGACCAATTTTTTGTGGAATAAAGTTGCATACCGGAGAAACCAAAAATGAAAAAAAGAACCAAAATCACGCTAAGGACAAGAATCTATCTGACAATTGCAGGGCTCTTAGCGCTCACAGGAGTGCTTTACGCCGCGACTCCGATTTTCTTTACTCCATTCCCCGAAGCCACTGGTGTGGCCGTTTCCCCATCCAATTTCTATGCGACGGGATGGTGCGACCAAAATTTCTATGGGGTCGACTGTCTCGGGAATCGCTCGGTGTTGGCGTCGATTCCACTTGGGAATCAGCCCTGCATTGAAAAATACATGGCTATCGCTCCAAGGCAGTCCATTCAGGCCGGGTTCACCCCGCGCGACGTTTTTATCACAGAAGGCCAGTACATCTGGAAGTACGATTTTTCGTTAGGTACTATCACGTTCTTTGCGCAGGTCGGGTGCCTCTTCTCGGACCACACCGCAATTACGTTCGACCATGTGGGCACATTTGGATACAAAATGATTATAACGTGCGAGACCGGACCCATCTGGACGGCTGACAACCTTCCAGGAGGACCACATGTC
The DNA here is from genome assembly GCA_036494375.1 of Candidatus Udaeobacter sp. Classification (GTDB taxonomy): domain Bacteria; phylum Verrucomicrobiota; class Verrucomicrobiia; order Chthoniobacterales; family UBA10450; genus Udaeobacter. Next base: position 16,002 of record DASXOI010000254.1, on the reverse strand, counting down.
ACGTTCCTCGCGAACACTTCGGACCTCTCGCATGATCCGCCTATTATCACGCACATTGAAGGACCAGCTATAGCGCCGCTAAGTTTTGGGCCCTTCGGCGGTCAGATCCTGGTGGCCGGCGAGGACCTCAATCAGATTATCGCAATCGATAGCTCGGGCAACATTACTTATAATGCTTTCAATTGGTCCCCTGCTCTTCAAGCTGAGGCGAATGCAGAAAACGTCAATGTTATCCCGGAGAATCCGTGCACATTCGGCTGCACGACCGGCGCCTTCTTTCAGGCGATAGAAGACTATGGCTTCTTCCTGTATTATGCCCCTATCGACTTCCAAGGGTTGGGTGGCAACGTGATCGTTACCACCGAGGCCGAGCCACCGGACACCAGCGCCGGCACCCTTCTCGTTACGTACAATGCGGTGACGAACAGCTATGATACCACGGTGTTCGACCCCATTTTCAACTTTACTATAAACGAGGGCGCCATGTTTGTTGACTGCGACGCGGTGACGCCGACGCCAACACCGACGGCTACGTTCACACCAACTCCGACGCCTACAGCGACATTTACCCCGACGGCAACCTTTACGCCAACAGCTACGGCAACGGCAACCTTTACGCCCACGGCCACGGCAACATTCACGCCAACGCCTACAGCCACGGCAACATTTACGCCAACGCCGACGCCGACACCAACGGTCCCGCCAATGCTTCCATGCCCCGCCGGCCTGTTCCTTGCCGGTAAAACCACAGCGGGCGGCGCTCCCGGCGATATCGACGTCGCCTACGATCAGTTCCCGGCCCCGAATGACAACAGCTACGGCGTCAATGCCGTCGGCTGGGGGAACAAGGGCCACAGCTTCAAGGACCTGAAAAATAGTGACAAGGCAGGGTTCCAGATCATCAAACCGGACGGCTCGGTCGCAGTCAGCTTCAACGTTGACTATCTCACCTCGAAGACGGGAGTTCCGTCAGGCTACGCGTCGCTTGGCCCATTCGGCGGTGACGGCAGCATCGTCACCAACAGTTCGCCTCCGCTCACCAGCGGCGGGACTACGATCCAGTGGGATTCGTCTCTTGCGAGGGATCTGAACGGCGTCCAGAATCCGTTTGGAACCTATCCGGCGCCAACGTACTTCATGGGCGGCGCCCAGACAATCGGCCTCCCGCCGGGCCCCAACACCGCCGATCTGCTGACCGACTCGCCTCCTGTCGACTGCAGCCTCGCCACTGATCCCGCGACGTGCCTGATTATCTACGGCACGCCGAAGGGAAGTCAGTACCCGTTGGCGGACCCCAACCCGTGGAGTGCGTCGTACGACAATCCGGAATACAATTCGATTCCGGTCGGTAGTTCGGACTTCGAAGCGCATCTGGCGAGGCACATCGACGGCTGGAACTTCCACGACACCTATTTCGTGACGTTCAAACAGGCCTATCTGACTAACATCGGATTCGACTTTACCAATTGGGAGTACGCTCATTACGATGCGGCTACTAACACAGCCAGTTGTTCCGACCGCGGACCCGGGGCGCCATGGTGTGTCGCGCCGAACATTACGGTCCTGCATAACTCGCCGGCAAAGGTTTGCCCGACGCCCCCTTGCAATGACCTGACAGTCACAAAGCGTGAGATCAAGGACAAGCAGGTGAAGATCACGATCCAGAACAACTGTTCGACTGACGCGTTCATCACCAACCTGATGCTCTCGTGGCCGGAGGGAGCAAACGGTAATCTGACGCAGATCAAGCTTGACGGCGACATCATGTGGAATGGGCCTGCAACGGGCAGCCCGATAAACTTCGGGGTTCCGCCACTGGTGGCCGACCAGAACAAGCGAAAGATCAACCACAACTCGAGTGATGTGCTCACATTCATCTTCGAGAACAATGTGGCCCCGCTGGACAATGCAGCGTACAGCGGCAGTGCGACCTTTGATGGTGGGTTCGTCCTGGATCTGGGCTTGCCAACACCGTAAATTCGCAATCGCCCCTAAACGCCCGCGACGATTTCCCCTTGTCGCGGGCGTTTTCTTTCGGCCTGATCGTGAGGTCTGGACTTTTTTCTGATCGGCGGCTAACGCAATTGTAACCCCGTTGAAATTTGCAGACAACATGGCTTCCGCAGCTTGTAACTCGTAAGGCTCCTAACTCGAGCACCGCGTGCAAATCCTCGCGCGCCGAATTGGTAGGGAATTAAAGGCGGCCGAGTACTATGCCGTGAATTAACGCGCGCGGGGCTGCACAACGGCAAGCACCGTTAAGCTGAAATCGCGATCACGCTGGCACCTAACGACAGTCGAACAACAAGCTTATTAAAGGCGGGCGGCCTCGCTTAAGACTTACGATTATCCATCCCTCCGAAATTACGGCGCCGCAGTGACGACTTTCAGCAGTTTCAATCGTGCTTTAAAGACCAAAATGGAATGGCATCTGCGCCTAACCGGGTTTCCTGCTAAATCGGCGCGAAGTGAAGCAGGATTTAAGCAATTTGGCTAGAGGTTACATACTGGTAATTGGCCAGCAACCCTGTCGTCACAGCCGCAATCGAAACTGCCGATATTATGAAAAAGTTATCAACAGGATTAATTGCAGTTGCTCTTTTAATGGGAGTTGCTGGAACTGTCTTCGCCAACGCGAAGGAGGAAGTTAAACAGGATGCGAACATTCTGAAAAATTTCAGCACGGTGCCGGAACGACAAATTCCCCCGGCGGTGCTGAAAAACGCAAAGGGTTTCGCGATCTTTCACGTGGTCGACGTGGCTCTGCTCGTAAATGGCAAAGGCGGTCCTGGCATCGTTGTCTCGCGCACGAACACTGGATGGTCAGGACCAATGTTTGTCGGCCTCGGCGGAGCAGGGGTCGGAGCCCAGATTGGCGGGAAAGTAAAAGACCTCGTTCTCGTCTTAAACACAGATAAGGCGGTAGAGGCCCTTTCACATGGCAATGTAAAGCTGGGCGCAGAACTGAGTGTGTCTGCGGGCCCGTCCGGGGCGAGCGCGGAAGCGGAAACGGCTTTCACGAACGTTGACATGTACAGCTACGCACAATCCAACGGCGTTTTCGCCGGACTATCGATAGAAGGTTCAGTGATCGCGCCGCGTGACAACGTGAATCGCGAGTTCTACGGCAAGAATGTGACGGCGTCCGATATTCTCTCGGGGAAAATGCAGGCGCCGGCGGCCGCAGAGCCATTGATGACCGTACTTGATTCCGTTGCTCCAACCGGAGTTGCGCGGCGATAAGATTGCCACAGCCGGGCTGCTGAGTTTCGCGCTTCACTAGCAGGTGAAGCGTGAGCGTGGCGCGTACGCGCTCCTGGCTCGACTGCCGATTTGTGCGATCGACCTTGCTGGCGGATTCTGCGCGATTTTGACAAGCCTTCATCTGCCCACAAGCAAAGTAAGAAGGCAGAGGATCAGCTGGTCAGGACTGGAACCCAGTTGTTCAACTCGGAAAGCTGCCGTTTGCCATTGAATTACACCGTTTTTTCAAAGAAGTGAAAATCGAGCGGCCGCAGCGTGAGCTCCTCCCAGCGCAAAAGAACGGATAACAGGTTCGGTGACGACTTGACCACTTTGGTGAGGCGATTAGGGGTGGCAGGAGCGTATCTCATAGCACAAATTGAAGTTATGCGACTGCTTGTAGTCGAGGATGACAAAAAGCTAGCGTCCTACATTGTTAAAGGACTTCGGGAGGCGGGTTACGCGGTCGATCATTGCGCAGATGGTGAGGAGGGCTTGATCATGGCAACCGGAAGCGATTACGACGCGGCGATTGTCGATATTATGCTTCCGCGTCTTAGCGGACTCGCCTTAGTCGAAGATCTCCGGAAGCAGCGGTCATTCGTGCCAGTATTGATTCTGAGCGCGAAAGCCAGCGTGGATGACCGGGTAAAGGGGTTGCAGACTGGCGGTGACGATTATTTGCCAAAGCCGTTTGCGTTCGCGGAATTACTGGCCCGGGTACAGGCCCTGGTGCGGCGCGGCTCCCGGGAGACCGAACCGGGCACACTGAGCCTGAGCGATCTCAAGCTCGACTTACTGAGTCGCAAAGTGACGCGCGCTGGAAAAAAGATTGAGTTGCCAGCTCGGGAGTTTGCCTTACTCGAATATCTGATGCGCAATGCCGGGCGCGTGGTGACGAGGACAATGATTCTCAATCACGTTTGGGATTACAGTTTCGATCCGCAAACAAATGTGGTGGATGCACTGGTGTGCCGCTTGCGCAATAAAATAGACAAAGATTTTGAACCCAAATTGATCAGAACGAGGATCGGCATGGGCTATGTTTTGGAAGACACCTAGAGAATCACGCGCGCGAAAAGTTCAGCCAACCCCCTGCGCTCCTGATGGCATTGCAGTTGATCGCGTATTAAGAAACCGATGCAGTCGCAAAGATCACTCGACTCAGCGCGATTTCTGGAGCGCCGAGAGTAACAGTTTGCGTTCTAAAACACTCTCGCAGTTCATGCCTTGGGTAACGTCACGACGACGGAGCCTTCCTTGCGATCTACTTTCATTTCGCTCTCCTTAACCGGGCCAGGTAGAGTCGTCATTGATTCGTAACGTGCCACCGTCGTGCTTTGCGTTTTGCCGCCCGCAGTGTCATCGCTCGTCTTCTCCTGCTTCTGCGCTGACAGGTGAAGCTGGCCGTTTTCGAATTTCACGTTCACGTCGGAGAGATTGCGACCCGGGAGGTAGTAGTGGACGACGTACTTGCCTGGCTGGTCCTCGAGGTTCATTGCTGATCCGAGCTGCGACGTGCTCGCGCCAGCCGTAAGATCGTTGTGAAAGACATCTTGAATCGATTGATTCAGGTGTGCCTGCATCTGATTCATCTGCCATAACATTGTGTCTGCCCAATCCGTGCCGCTGGCAGAAGAGGCTGTTGCAGTTGGCATAGGCGTTACAGCCGCCACTGCTGGTGCGCTCACTGTCGCCTTCGGAATGGTGATCACCACGACATCGTCTTTTTTTTCCACCTTCACGTTATCCGCTTGCACCGGCTTCGGCAGCGCGATGATTTGTTCGTAGCGCTCCCTCTCGGTCTTTCCATTTACTGTGCCCTCATTCTGTGCGGTGATATGCAAGGCCCCGTTTTCGACTTTTGCATCCACCTTCGAGGTGTCGCCCTTCGGCACGTAAAGACGGGCAATGTATTTGTCGTTTTGCTCGCGAAGATCGATGGACCTGGCGTAAGTTGACTGACCGAACCAGCTTCCAACGGAGCGGAATGTATCCGCGAAAATAGCATCCATTTTTGCTCCCAGATCCTTTAAGCGGATGTCCGCGAACGGGGAACCGGTCGGAAGTGGCGAAGCCGACAGCAGCGGGCTGGCGGTCGTCGCCGCGCTCGGTGTCGCAGTCGCGCCTCGTGCAGGGGTTGGCGTTGGAGTTGAAGAGTACAGCGCGGACTCGCTCTTCGAACAGCCTACCAGGAACGATACTAGCAGACTCAGAAGAACTAGCAGGCACAGAACAAATATGAGGGAGTCAGATTTTGGCTTCATGCCTGACTCTTCGCGCATCGGCCTTACCAGGGCATGGCGCTGGCGTTACGAGTGTGTAATGGGTCCCTTTAGGGAAGCAGCTCAGGCGAAAACACCTGCGCTTACCACGTGTTATTAGGCGCGCCGGCCTTACCGGGTTTGCGCAATCCAAAAAGGATCGTGCCGATTGCCATCGCAGGGCGCAAGAAGAAACACGACGGCGTACTAGCTGGGTTTCATTGGTCGGCTGGCAGGTAAACCCGAAACTCTGAACCCTGGCGTGGCACGCTTGTAACTTCGACACGGCCGTGATGCGCTTCGACAATCGCCTTAACAAGATTTAGTCCCAGCCCCAGACCATGCTCGGCACGGCTCTTGTCGGCACGATACAGCCGCTCCCAGATGCGCGGTAACTCGGCCTCATCAATTCCTACTCCGCTGTCGCGCATGTTCACCGCGATTTCGCCATCATCATGCCCGACTGATATAACGATTCTGCCGCCTGAAGGCGTGTATTTGATCGCATTATCCAGCAGGTTGGCGAAGACTTGACGCATGCGACTTGAATCGACTGTCGCCAAACACCCGTCGTCCAATTGCGTTGCTACAGCTACATTCTTTTCTTCGGCCACATGGGCATAGAGCTCGATAGCATCGCTCATCAATTTGCTGAGATCAGCATGGTCGACGTGCAATTGCATGCCGCCAGTCTCAGCTCGAGCTACTTCCATCAATGTGGTGATAATCGTTTGCACTTGTTCGGATTCTTCGAGCGCGTGCGCAATACTATCCCGGACTGCATCCGCGCCTCCGTCATCGCTTAGGCCGGCCTCTAAAGTTGCGCGAAGGCGCGCCAGCGGAGTGCGAAGATCGTGCGCGACATTGTCGAGGGAATCACGTAACGCGCGAAACAGTTCTTCGTTACAAACCAGCATGCGGTTAAAGAGCACGGCGAGATCCCGAAGCTCATCATTGGCGGAAGGAACCGGAACGCGTACGTCCATGCGTCCGGTATTGATGATTGACGCTGCTGCGTTAATTACGCCCCGCACCGGCTGCATCATGCGATTGGTGAGGATCATTCCACCGAAGAGCCCCAGCAGGATCAAAGGCAGAATGACGGTGCCGAAAACTTCGCGGAATTTCCCCAGGAGCTTTGACCGACTGTCGCTGCTCCGGCCCACTTGAATAACTGCGCCGTCCGGAAGAGCCGCAGAAGCAACGGTAAGATCGACATCTCTCTCACGCGCCACGCGCACCCAGTTCGTGGCATTGGCCGATCTCGGGAGTAGGTTCAAGTCGCTATCGCTCCAATCCTCGGGCATCACCGACATTGCGACGGTTCCGTCGAATTTCGTTACGCGCACGAAAAACATTCGTTCCGCGCGGGCTTTGTTGATCCTGTGCGTCCATTCGCGCAACGCCGGGATTCCGCCATGGTCATACACGGCCACGTATTCACGAAGCCGCGCTTCGATTACATCCCGGTCTTTGCGATTAATGGCGGCTCCGAACAGAAAATAAACCAGCCACAAAACGAGAATCGCACTAATTAAAAAAATCGAAGCGTACCAGAGACCGACTCGAAAAGGGAGAGTTCGTGTCAGCTCCCTAAGTCTCGAAAACATAAGCCATTCCTCGGCGCGCTTGAATCAGCTTCCGCGCATATCTTTTTATCGATCGTCTTTCGATGCCGTCCTTTGTTTATCAAACCGACAAGTTTCTTATCCTCTTCTACGATCAACAAACGCATAACGATGGGTCTTCTTAAGTGCCGATCCGTGCGGAAATTGTATCATGACTCACAATAAGCGCGCGAGGGCATATCGCGTGAAAACAGCGGAAAACAGCAGAGACAAAATAATTGAGAAATATAGGAGAACAGAAAAACGCGCAGCCGTCTGTGCCGGCTCGATAATGACCCGAAGAGCACGGCGTATGCTTCGGCTTGCCATCAACGCGAGGCCGGCACATGCAGCGATGCTTGTCATGAGTTCAATCGCGGAGGCACGGCTGCGAGAAAGCAAAGGCACCAGCGCAACCAGACCAGCCGCCGCCACCCATGACAAAAAGATCAGCAGCAGAGTGGAAAGCGATGCTTCGTTCCACCGAAACTTGCGGTCACCGAGAATTCCACAAAATGCGATTGTGAAGACGGTGGCGATCGCAAGCGCTGTAACCAAATCGCCTACAAACATGGTACGTTTCTGTTTCTGAGAATGAACAGAATTAGTGCGGCTATGTTAACAGCGAATTACTCAATCGTTACGTCTGCGTAATGAATTAGTTCGATGTGCTCAACACGCCTGGGTGAGACAGGGCCTAAACGGCGGACGGCGCTCCCGCGCGGACTACGAGGTACCGCATCAACAATTTGCAAGACCCGCTCACTGCTTGGCAGCGCGACTTCCAAACTTCTTTGCCGCCGTTAAAAGCTCTGGCATAATAATTTCCCAATTTATGGCGGAGAGGATTCGGCTTTCGGGTTTTTTGCGCTGCTTTCGTGGATTTACGTCCTTCATAAGTCGACCGTAGAAATGTCACCGTGAAAATGAGAGTCATCCGTTTTAGCGAGTGTTAGTTTACCTATTAAAATGGGCCTGTAGCTCAGCGGTTAGAGCAGGGGACTCATAATCCCTTGGTCCCAGGTTCGAATCCTGGCGGGCCCATTTAGTTTCGATTTTTAGTCGCGGATGGTAATTATCGATTCTGTGCTACGCGTGGGACGTTTTGCATTGATCGTTTTCGAGCTCACGCTCCTGACTGCCTTAACCCTGGCAACACGCTGCGCGAATTATCAGGACGTTTTTGTCGCCGGGAATGTTTACTTCGCCGATGGGGATTGTTACGCGCGCATGACGCGTGCCCAGATGGTTAGGGAAAAGCCGGGACTCATCATCCGGCATCATACATTTGAGAATTTTCCGCAGGGGACGACCCCGCACACGACTGCGCCGCTGGACTATCTCATCGTCGCTTTATCGCTTTTCCTAAATCCGTTCACGGCGCATGCACTCGATCTGGCGGGCGCATTTGTTTCGCCCTTGCTTGCGCTGTTTGGAGGCTGTTTTCTTTGGTGGTGGTCGCGCCAAATGAAATTTCGGTATCGCTGGGCAATGCTGATTTTGTACGCGATAAGCCCAATGCTCGTTCATGGCACCGAACTTGGGCGGCCTGACCATCAATCGTTGTTGATTGTGCTGGTTGCGATCGCGATTTGCGCTGAGTGGAGTTCGCAAACGCTGCAATTGGCCAAGGCGGCGAGGCCTTGGGGCCTCGCGGGCGCTGTCGCTTGGGCGTTAGCGATTTGGATTTCGGCTTACGAACCGCTTGTGCTGTTTATGTTGGTGACGGCTACGGCGCTTTTGATGAATCGCCGCGAGGTTTTTGCGCGTGACCGGCGCGCGGGATGGATTTTGTTCGCGGCGATAATTGCTATCGCAATCGCAATCGAGCGGCGTATTCCGTCGTTTGCAATCCTTCACTCCAACGGTCATTTGAAAAATTGGGCCGGCACCATCGGGGAACTCGCGCACGTTTGGCCCATGAATCGAGTCTGGTTCAACTGGTGCGGGTACCTCGTATTGATCACGCCCATTTTGATCTGGATGACTGTTCGAAGGCGAAGAAACGGTGCGCCCGGCGGTCGCGCCGTACCTGTTTACGTGCTTCTTGTCGCTACGTATTTGCTGACTGTTTGGCAGGCGCGTTGGGGATATTTTTTTGTTTTGATTTTTGCGCTCGCGCTTCCGGCGTCGCTCGTGCCGATCAAATCAAGCGCCGCGGTGTGGATCGCGTTCGTCTTGTCGATGTTTCCAATTTTACGAGACTGGGACGAAAGGCTTTGGCCAAACGAAGCACAATTGGCGGACCGAGTGGAACGGCGGATTGAATCGGAGCAGATTCGGGATCTTTCGCTCAGTTTGCGATCGCCTGAGGTGCATCCGTTTCTCGCACCGTGGTGGCTTTCACCATCGATTGCTTATTGGTCAGGGCAGCCTGGAGTCGCGGGAAGCTCGCATGAGAGTCTTAATGGCATCGAGGAGAGCGCGCGATTTTTTGTTTCGGAGGACTCGCAACAAGGACGCGAGATTCTTGAGAGACGCCATGTGGCGTGGGTTTTCGCCTATGATTCCGATCGCGTGGCACAAAATTCTGCAGCGATCCTGAACGAGCCGGTTCCTTCGCAACCGCTCTGTCGCGTTCTAGATCGAACACCCGGTCAGGCGCCACCGTTCCTCATTTTTTCTGCACAAACTCCGGCATGCAAGCTCTACGCCGCGGCTGTTGAACGATAATCCAAAAAAACTTTTCACTTAGAAAAGAGAATCCGTTGACAGGCATCAGCGAGTGTCACATTACTAGAGATGCTCAAAAGATTCGTCCCTCAAAGGCCGGCGCCCCCGATTCGAGAAGAACTGCGGACTCCGGTTCCAGATGAGAATAATCATCTTGCGAGTCGCGATGAGGCACCACCACAACCAACCATAATCGATAATTCAAATCCAAAACCTAATCCTATGGCAGATCACGGAGGCAAAGACATCCTCTCGAGCGATGTCGAAATCAAAGGCTCGATCAAATTCCAAAAAGAACTCCTCATCGACGGCAAAGTCGAAGGTGACATCAACTCTGACGGCATTTTGACGGTCGGTGAAAACGCCGAGATTCGGGGTGAGATCAAAACCAAATCGATCACCGTCTACGGCAAGGTGCACGGCAATATCGTCGTTGGCGAGCGCTGTGAGTTAAAATCCAAATGCGTGTTGCAGGGAGATCTCAAAGCGGCGCGTCTTGTAATTGAAGAGGGCGCAACCTTTATCGGCAAATCGGAAGTCACTACCGGTGCCGTTTCCGCAAAAACTGCACCGCGCCCAGAAGTTGTGCGGTCCAGCGAGCCGATCAAGGCGGCATTCGGAGTGCGAGCGTAAAAGAAAAGTTCGGCAAACATCCAGTGGCCAATCCAGCGCCTGCAAAAGTCAGTGCGGAATGTCCGCACTGCGGCTTTAAGCAGATGGAATACGCGGCGGCCAAGAGCTCGATATGCCGCCAGTGCGGCCGCTCTTTTAGTCCGTTCGCACCGAAACCCGCCCTAAAACTGCGGACGATCGAAGAAGCGCCTGCGCCCGATACTTCCTCATCTCTTTTTGGCAAATTCGAGGATTTTTGGAAACGGCAAACCAGTTCGCTTGTTGAGTGTTTCGAATGTAAACGCAAACAGCAGGTTTCCGGCTCGGCGACATCGACAATCTGTCCTTCTTGTAGTGCGCACATTGATCTGCGCGATTACAAAATTACCAGTGGTTTCAGTCGAAGCATTCGCACCCGCGGCAATGTACATCTTTCCGGTAAAGGTGATCTTGCCAGCAGTAGCGTGGAGTGCCAGGCCGCCTTGATTGAAGGCAGGCTGCGCGGAAATTTGCATTGCGATACCGCGACGATTAACTACTCAGGGAAAATTCCCGGCCGCATCAGCGCGCGCCTCGTAGTCGTTGATCGCAAAGCTGATGTTCACTGCTTCCGGAGGGTGCGCGCGGAGCACATCGAAATCAAAGGCAGGATGTCTGGCGAAATTATCGCTCAATCTGTAACGGTCCATAGAAAGGGCTCACTGGAGGCCGATGTGACAGCGAGGGCGATTAGCGTGGAAAAAGGCGGGATGTTTTGCGGCCAACTCGCCATCGGGCAGATCGACCTGGCACAAGGAGAACTCCTCGGGAAACAAGATTCGGCCGTATCGCGCCCGATGGAGTCCAGTTTTCAACATGCCGTAGTGCAACCATTGCCGGCCACATAGCTATAATCAGTTAATGCGAAGACTGCATCCACGCAGTCCTTACCAGAAACTCGGCGGTTACGTCCATCTGCCGCGTTTGATTGACAAGGCAAGGCTGCATCGCAAAGGCTTGCTCGACGGTTACAACTATAAAACCGTCGGCTTCGACAAACACTTGCTCGCGTTTCTGAAAATTGACGGAGAAGCATTCGAAGAAATCGCCAACAAGCTGGACGACGAGCAGGCAATTCTCGCCTGGGTGCACAAAAATGGAGAGCAACATTCGCCCGAAGCCATCGAACAATGGAACGAGGCTATGATTTCGCGCCATCCTGATACCGCTGCTAAAAAGGCGCGCTTCGTGCATTTTCTCAAAGAAGCCGGCGGCGATGGACGTAAAGATATTCGAACGTATTTCGATCTGATTGAGTTTGATGAAGGAAGGCTGAAGTAGAGACGGTAATTCGTTAAACCGTTACATACTTACGTCGGCGTCACACGATTTAACCATTCAACGAGGCGAAGCCAGAATGCGGTCCGCGTTCTCGAGCGTTTCCTTGCTTCCGATGTCGAGCCATTGGCCTTTGAGCTGGAACGTCTTCACCGGTTTGCGGGTGTAGAGCCACTGAACAAAACGGCCGGGCTGATCCGCATTGTTCCCTCCAGCCAGATAGGTTTTCAAAAGCGAGAGAACCGCAGGCGAATAATAATATAAGGCAATCGCAGCCAGTGTTCCCTGGGGCTTTTTCGGTTTTTCCTCAAACCGGGTCATGATTCCCTGGGCATCAACGGTGACGTTACCATACTTCTTGATCGCTTCACTGTCGCCAACGTCGTAAACCGCAACGGTCACTTCAGTGTTCGTTGCGGACGCCACAAAATCTGTCAGCGAATTGGTGAACAAATTGTCGCCGGCGGCGATCAACAGGCTGGTGTCGGAAAGTTTCTCCTGTGTGATGACATAATCGATGTCTCCAATTGCGCCGAGCTTGTCGTCATCACTCGTAGAACCGTCATTAATAATCCTGAATTTAAATTCGGGATGGCGTTTTTGATAGCTCTGGCTCCACGACTGAAAATCCGCCGCGAATTTGTCGTTGGTAACGACGTAAATCGTTTCCAAATTCGGAATGCCCGCAAGATTGTCCACCAGCCATTCGATGATTGGTTTGCCGCCGACTATGAGGAGCGGTTTCGCTTTGTTGAGGGTCAGTGGATAAAGACGGGTTGCGTATCCCGCAGCGAGAATCAGAACGTTCATGAGATCAAAAGAATTCGCAGCAAAGCAGAACAGCGTTCGTCTTTTCTCTACGGTTTTGCTGAGCCGCCCAGAATCGTATCCTTTAAATGCTGCTGAACGGTTCGAATCCGCTGCGAATCGGTGATCTTCGAGTGGCTCGAGCCGTCCACAACGTAAAGCGTGTCGATCGCTGCACCAGCCTGCGTGTTAATTCGATAAAGCGGTACTATGACATTTTCGCGGTCGAGGCAGCTGAGGACATCGTAAAGCAGACCGATGCGGTCCGGGGCTTGAAATTCAATCAGCGTGTACGTTGGATGGGTCTTGTTGTCGATTGTAATGCGCGTTGGAAATTCAATTCCCGCCGCAGCCCGACGGCTCGAACGCTTCGCCTTTTCGATCGATGGTGCGAAGTCGAAGCTCTCGTCCTCGAAAGCTCGGCGCAGCGTTTGCTCGACAAGCTCAAAATCGCGCCGATTGGAAACGGGCTGCGCTTTCACATCGGATACGCGGAAAACACCAAGCACCGCGTGATCGCCGCGCGGGAAAATGTCAGCGCTCAAAATGTTCAATGGCACGACCGAAAGTGAGCCCGCGATTTTTGCCAGGAGCCGTTCGCGTTCCCATGTGCAGAACGTCATCACGGTGTGCCCCTGCTCGGGCACGATCTTCCATTTCACAGCCGGAGCGAGCGGAAACTCCTTCGCGTTGGACACGCCCTCCAAAAAAGACCGGAACAACTTCACGTGCTCGATAATCTCCGGCACGCTCGTCGAGCGGAAATACTGATCAGGCATATATTCGAAATGCGCTTCAATTTCCTCCGTGTAATCCGGTGAAAGGTTCTCCGCGACAGATGCGCGCAAGCTTTCGCGCGCGATCCTGGTTTGTTCGTGATAAGACTGTCGATCGGCGAGATAACGCGAAGTTTGGTGAAACAACTGCCACACCAGCGATTCCTTCCAGTCCGACCACGCCTCGGCGCTTGTGCCCTGGCCATCAGCTAGAGTAAGCAGCATGAGCGCCTCGAGATTTTTCTGGTCTTTCACAACCTGTGCAAATTCCATGACTGTTGCGGGATCATCGAGATTCCGCTGCTGCGCCATTTTGGACAAGGTGAGGTGATGATCGACGAGGCGTATCAGGGATTTCCGCTGTTCAGAGGACAGCTGCAGACGCGCCGCAACACGCTGGGCGAACAGCGCGCTGGCTTCGGAGTGTGGACGGCCTACTGCCTTTCCGCTGTCGTGCAGGAGAAGCGCAAGATAAAGAACCAGCGGGTCAGCGAGTTGTTCAAACAATTTGCGATAATGCATTAACTTCGGATCATCGGTTTCCGCTAATGCATCAAGTTTGTCGATGCACACCAACGTATGCTCGTCGGCAGTATACCGGTGCAAGAACTCGTGCTGCACAAGAGAGGTGAGCTGGCCGAACTCAGGAATGTACCGGCCAAGAAAGTCGACCCGATGCATCAATCGAAGGATGCGTCCCACTCTGCCTTTCTGGGACAAAATCGACGTAAAAATCGCACGCGGTCCACGCGCATACTGATACGTTCTGGTTACGTGGCGAAGGCTTCTGCTCAACAGGTCTTCCAGTTCCGGGCTGAGATCGAGGTCACGCTCCTGCGCCAGTGCAAATGCGCGCATCATCTGCTCCGGATCATTTCGAAAAACATCGCGCCGCGCCGGATAGAGCTGTTTGTTTAGAACAAAAAAGGAATCACCAATCGGAGTCCTGTGCCCTCTCGTTAGGGGCAGAAAACTGAAAAGAGCCCGCGTTTTGCTCGTGACGTGTCCGCTCACGAATTGTTGCGTGATTCGCTCCGTCACCCGCAGAATATTTCGCGTGTGGTTGTAGCAGTCCCGCATGAGCGCCTCGCTTCGAAGCTGGCCTCTTCGAGCAGAATACCCTAGCCGCGCTGCGACCTGGTCCTGCAAATTCATGTGCAGTATGTCTGTGGCGCGGCCGGTCGCGTAATGCAAGTCTGTGCGCAACCGCAGAACAAAATCGTACGCGCGCTCGATTCGGCGCTGGTCGCTTTCGCTCAGCCAGTCTTTTCCAACGAGTTGGTTCGTGCTTAGCGAACCCTCTTTGAAGTACGTAATCCAAAGCAGATTTTGATAGTCGCGCAGTCCGCCACAGCCACTTTTCAAATTCGGCTCTTGCAGGTAAACGCTGTCGCCGAATTTTTTGTGCCGGGCGACCTGATCCTCCATGCGCAGCTCGACATAGTCGCGTTCGTGTCCGACGACGCATTTAGAACGAAATTGTTCCCGAAATTCTGTCGCGAGCTCTGTGTTACCGGCGAGAAACCGCGCCTCCAGCATGGCAGTCTTTGTATGCATGTCACTGTTGGCCTGTGCGATGGCTTCTTTGATCGACCGCGTGGAGTGTCCAACTTTGAATCCGCTATCCCACAACAGGTATAGGATTTGGTTGACCATCTCTTTTAAGTGCGGCGAAACTTCGGCGCGCTGCTCATGCAACAGCATGACGTCGACGTCGCTGAATGGATTGAGCTCGCCCCGTCCATATCCGCCAAGAGCAATCAACGCCAGGGGAACCTCATCCTCGCCATTTCCACGAGCCGCCGCGGACGATGCAGCGCCGAACACGTATCGCAGTAAAACATCAACCAGTGCTGCTCGACCCGCACAAATGTCGCGTCCACCTCCACCAGCCTGGTGCCTCAGGCGCAACCGGTGCTCTTCAACCTTCAAAAATTTTTTGTACAGCGGGAGGACCTCGGTGGGGCGCTGCTTGCCTGTAGGCGCCAGCCGGCTTTCGGCATGTGCCAAAACTTTCTCCAGTTCTCTAGATGCTTTCATGGCCCCTCGTGGTCTGGACAATTTAGAATCGCAAATCCAAAAGCCAAAATGTGCGTCGCGCTGTAGGGTGCGCCGTCATCAGCGCGTTAGCGGTTTGCCATTAAACCTCCGCTGAGGACAGCGGATGCTACAGATAATCAGTATTTCAGAAACGCCGTGACCGGTGTCGGCTCGAGTCGCTTTCGCCCTTCCAGGAATTTCAGCTCAATCAAAAACTGCGCCTCGATCAGATCCGCACCAGCGTTTCGGATAAGCGCCGCAGCGGCAGCCGAAGTTCCACCGGTCGCGAGCAAATCATCCACCAGCACAACACGCTCGCCTTTTGTTACCGCGTCCGTGTGCATCTCCATTTCCGCCTCGCCGTACTCCAGTGAGTACTTCGCGGTGTCAGTCGTGTAGGGGAGTTTGCCACGTTTCCGGATCGGAACGAAGCCAAGGCCAAGTTCATATGCCACAGCCGATCCGAACAGAAAGCCGCGTGCATCAATGCCGACAATTTTATCGATATCTTTCCCTCGGCAGCGTTCCAAAAACAGATCGATGGATGCACGGAACAAGCCGGGGTCGCTCAACACTGGCGTGATATCTTTGAAGACAATGCCTTTCTTTGGAAAATCGGGCACATCACGCACGGCGGTCCGAAGCTTTTCAACTGTTTCAGAA
>DASXOI010000253.1:0-2077 GCA_036494375.1 Candidatus Udaeobacter sp. | reverse complement strand
GTTTGGAGAATCTCCTTCGGATTAGTTGAGGTATCAATCCCCTCGATCGATGGCACCGCGCGAACATAAAAATCGTAGGCAGCAAGATCCTTCGTTGGCCGTTCCTGTATGGCGGCCCGTTCGCGAGCTGTAATTTTTGCTCTAAGTCGATTTGCGATTGATTGCGCTACTTCTGTTTCGATCGCGAACACATCATTCAAACCCCGATCGTATTCGTCCGCCCAGATGTCCTCGTTGGTGCGAGCGTCCACTAACTGCGCGTTCACGTGCAGCTTCCCGCCAGCACGTCGCACCGTTCCCTCTAACACATGCGATACACGCAGCACATTGCCGATTTGGCGAACATCCTGCTTACCACGATACTGCATGACGCTGCTGCGGCTGATCACTTTGAGGTCGGCGATCTTGGCTAGCTTGGTCAAAATGTCGTCCTGCACGCCATCGGCAAAGAATGCGTGCTCCTTTTCATCGCTGAGATTTTCGAAGGGAAGGACTGCGATGCCAGTCGTTAAGGGATGCCGGATAAATTCGCTTTTCGAAATGATCCATCCTGCCGCTGCCGCGAGAGCAACTAGGGACGCTGCTAAGAGTGCACTCGTTGGATTGCGTCGCACCCATTTTTTTCCTCGCCCAAAAACTCCTGTGTGTCTGGCCAGGATGGGCTCGTGCTTCAACCAGCGTTCAAGATCTTCGGAGAGCGCGAGAGCAGATGTGTATCGACGCTTCGGATCTTTTTCGAGACATTTGAGGCAGATCGTCGACAGATCTCGATCTATTTTCGAATTCCACAAACGCGGTTTTCGCGGCTCAGTGTCTAACAGCAACTTAATGGTTTCGTAAGTTGTACCGCCCGCAAACGGTGGATGGCCGGTGAGCAATTGATAAAGCACAGCGCCCAGTCCATAGACATCTGACGCGGTACCGACCGCGGCGTTATTTCCCACCGCTTGTTCCGGAGCCATGTAACTAGGCGTGCCTAGCACTTCCATGGTGCGGGTCACTGTGCTCTCTGTTTCGACAAGTCGCGCCAAACCGAAGTCGGTCAGATGCGGTTCGCCTTTCTGATCGAGCAGAATGTTCCCTGGTTTGATGTCTCGATGGAGGATGCTGTGCTCGTGTGCGTAGTGAACTGTGCGCGCCACCTTGGCAATTAGTTCAACTGCGCGCCGGGTCGGCATTGGCTCGGCCTTGGAAACGTCATCAAGTTGGCCGCCCTCAACTAACTTCATGCTGAAGTAGCACGAGCCATCGCGCTCGCCGACTTCGTAGATGGGAACGATGCCGGAATGATCAAGGCTTGCGGCGGCTTCCGCTTCTCGTCGAAAGCGTTTCAAATGCCCATCCGTCGCCCAATGACCAAGGCCAATTACTTTAAGCGCAACTGTGCGATTGAGACTCTTCTGTCGCGCACGATAAACCACACCCTGGCCGCCGCGACCGATCACCTCCAATAATTCGTAGTCGCCAAAGTCGGCGAAGGTCTTTGCTGAAGTGCGCTTCGCTTTCTGAGGTGGAACGCGTTCTCCGAACGCGTTGACCGTCTTCGGAGAAGCACCTTCGCATGTCGGTTGATCATCGCCCACCAGCAAATTGAGGCCGGTCTCAAACAGGCAGGCGGTACACAGACCTTCAGGAGCGTCGGCCAAAATTTCCGCGCCGCACTTTCGACAAACCCTCGGTGCGCTGCTCATGATGGGAGAGTCGGATGCGCGCTCCCCATCACGTACTGCGCGGATTTCTGGCATACGTTACGTTCGCAGCACAGCGATCAAATGCCGCAGTTCATCCTCGACATCGCTGGCAACGGCGACAGTGTGACCGATTTCTTCGCGCAACAAAAGTTGATAACGCTGGCGAAACCGATGGAAGGCTTGCCGAAGTGCATTATCCGTCATGCCTAGCTGTGAGGCGATCTCCGCTCGTGACGGTGCTCCTGGTTCGTCGGGTAGAAGTTGTTTCAGCGAATCAAACAACGCGGCATTCCCCGCCGTGCAGTATTCGTCCTTCAATCGTCGCAGAACCTGCTCCATGAGTGTTAACGCCCAACGACGCTCATACACGCGGTCGGCACTGAGAT
>DASXOI010000252.1:0-3426 GCA_036494375.1 Candidatus Udaeobacter sp. | reverse complement strand
CGCGCTCGGCAAGGAACTCCTTGTAAAGCGCCGACTCTTTGACGAACTGCACCTGATCTGTTTCCGAAGGGGACATGTCCGGTTCTACTTTCATAAGATCTCCACCTAGTCAACTCCGAACGGCTTACTGGCCGTAATAATATCAACACCGGAATTGGACGAATGAATCGTAAATTTATTCCATCCGCTGTGCGCGTCGCGGATGCTCCGCTACGTCAGCAGTTTAGCAATCTCCTGCGCAATCCGCTTAAATTCGGCGGTGACAGGTGATTTCGGATCCTCGCTCACTATTGGGATCCCGCGATCGCCACCCTCGCGCGTGGCTATGTCGATCGGAATCTGGCCCAGCAATGGGACACGCAACCGTTTGGCTTCCCGTTCGCCGCCACCTGTGCCGAAAATATCATAACGTTTCTTGTCCGACGGCGAGAGGAAATAACTCATGTTTTCGACCAGGCCGAGTACTGGCACGTTCACCTTTTCGAACATCGTTGCGGCCTTGCGCGCGTCGATCAAAGCCACTTCCTGCGGCGTCGTGACGATGATCGCTCCCGACAACGCGACGGTCTGCACGATGGTTAACTGGATGTCCCCCGTGCCGGGCGGAAGATCGAGCACCAGATAATCCAGTTCGCCCCATTCGACCTGCCGCAGAAATTGTTGCGTGTATCGCGTCACCATCGGTCCGCGCAAAATCGCGGGCGACGTGTCATCCAAAAGAAATCCCATCGACATCAGCCGCAACCCGTATTGCTCGATCGGCACGATCATGTTCTCATCCGTCGCCGTCGGCCGCTCGCGCGTGCCGAACATTAGCGAAATACTCGGTCCATAGATGTCGCAATCACACAGACCGACGCGTGAACCGGTTTGCTGCAACGCCATTGCAAGATTTGCAGCGACTGTTGATTTGCCTACGCCGCCTTTACCGCTCGCCACTGCGATAACGTGTCTAACGCCCGGAATTCGCGTGCTGACTGTAGCCGCGCCTGCGCCGCCAGGAGGCGCATGGATATCGATCAAGACCTTAGCGCTTCGAATGCCTTCGATTTCGCGTAAGGCGTGTTCCGCATCATTCTTGATTGTTGCGGGAACGTTTGGATCATTCGTGGCGAGCGCGAGTTGAACTTTAACGTCGCCTTTATCGATCTGGATCGACTTCACCAATCCGAACGAAATGATGTCGCGAGTGAAGCCCGGATATTTCACGGACTTCAACGCGTTCTTTACTTGCTCCTCGGAGATCGACATAGGTGAATTTACGTGCGCGATGCTAGAGGTAAACCGTGCGTTGGCGTTGACTCCTCTGGGGAGCGCACGCGACTCGCGCGCTGGTTTCGGCGTCGCGCCGAAACAGTCTTCCTTTGTACATCGCCACATCCGGTGGGTTGAACGCCACAGAAAAGTTCGCGATCGCGAGGACGCGCTCGCCAGCACGCGAGCCGCGTGCGCTCCCCAGAAAAAAGAATCGCTCTGGTTTTGCCATCAAGGTGAATTGGACGGGCGCGACTTATGAAGAAGATCGATGCGTTCATGCGTTTGTCCGACTTCCACGACAAGCCCCGAATAATTCCATCGCCCGAGTAACTTGTTTGCCGACACGTAAATTGTCCCTTTCCCTTTGGGACCGGAGATTGGAATCGCCAAATTGGATTCACCAGACGCGCCGTTCACGTTTGTGTTTCCCGAAAGGAGGAATCCGTCCTCGATAGGTGAACCGAGAGCTTTAATCACAGCGGGATCAGCCTTGGCGCGGGCCAACGCCTCCTTGTAAACGTCTGTCGATTTCATCGTGCTGAAGACAATCACGAGTATTGATCCAATGAACGCGAGAAACAGCAGCGTCACAGTAAAACAGCCCAGCGGCACGAACCATTTCCAATTTCGCTTCCACCAGTTTGGCCTTGGTGTTGCAGGCGGCGTTGGCGATTGATCCACGGGCCTCTTCTACTTCAGTGACGAACTTATTTGCAACGTATCTCTTCAAACAACCACAAGGAACGACGGCTTAATAGCCGTCGAGAGACATGACGGCTGGGAAGCCGTCACTCCTTGTAGCGCGCGGTCTAACCTTGACGGTTTCGACGGTCGTGAGGCATGATGCCAGGCATGAAGCCACAACGCTCTCTCCGAATTCTTTTTGCAGTCGTCTTGTTAGCAGTGATTGCTGGGTGCGAAACTGTCCCGAACTCCGGCCCAGCCGCGCTAGTCGGGCAATGGACCAACTCGCTGGGCGCAGTCTGGACGATCAATCCCGACGGAACGTTTCACGTCGCAGCTACAAAGCCAAAGGCACAGATTTGGGGCACGTATACCGTTTCCGGCGACACCATGACAGTTCAGGAGACTCGCCGGAAAGGTGCGGTCCCCAAAAATTGCAAAGGCCCCGGCATGTATAAATTCAGCCGGCCAGACACAAACACTTTGGCCTTCGTGTTGGTGAATGACGTCTGCAAGCCCCGGATTCAGAATGTCACGCAGCAGTGGCATCGGCAGTAAGAGCCACCGCTGAGAGTCTTCGCTGAGTTACAGCGCGATTCTGCGGATTTTGGGGAGCGCACACGGCTCGCGTGCGGGCGATCGCGTCCTCGCGATCGCGAACTTTTAGTTCGACTCTGCTAGCACCGAAACCTGATGATTTCGGCGAGCCGCCGAAACCTGCACGCGAGCCGCGTGCGCTCCCCAGAATCGATTCCGGTAATTTGCGAGAGCGCCCGCTAATTAGTACCTGCGATCATTCGAAGATAAATGTCTTCGAGTCGCTTCGCTTGGGCAGCTGAATCAAAATGCTGTTTCACTGCCCCGGCTCCCGCCGTTGCGATTCGCGAAAGAAAAACGGGATCGTGTGCTGCGTTAAGCAGCGCTCGAGCCAATGCTTCGTCATCGCGTTCTGGCACAAGCACGCCGCTCACACCATTCTCGATTGCTTCGGGAATGCCGCCGTGTTCGGTGGCGAACACCGGCAGACCGGTGGCCATTGCTTCGAGCATCGAATTTGGGATGCCCTCTTGATTTCCGTCGCGACCGGTCTGGCTTGGATGCAGAAAGATGTGCGAGCGATAGTAGATGTCTCGCAATTGTTCCTGCGAAACGAAACCAGTGAACGAGACGCGTTCACTGATACCCAACTGGCACGCGAATTTCTGTAGTTCGGCAAGTAAAGGTCCTTCACCCGCGATCGTCAGCATGGCGTTCGGATGTTGCTTCAAAAAGATTGCGAAAGCGCGGAGGGTTACCGGCAGGCCTTTTTTCTCGATTAATCGGCCGGCCTGCAACAACTGCCATCCGCCGTTTTTCGGGGCAGCGCGGTCTTGAAATGGGAATTCCTCCAGCGGAATTCCGGTGCGCTGGATCTCAATTTTCTCGGGGTCGCAACCGAGATCGATCACAGCGCGCCGCAGCGATTCTGACCTAACGAGAACGAGC
>DASXOI010000251.1:0-6745 GCA_036494375.1 Candidatus Udaeobacter sp. | reverse complement strand
ACAAACAGCTGTAGCCGCCGCCCTGTGGGCGGCGCATTAACAGCGTGTCGATGGGCACGTCTCGCGCTTCGCAAAGCGAAGCGACTACAATTACTTGGGCGACGCTTCTAAGGCCGCCTGGGATCCTGGCTTCTTGTGATAATCGACTAAGCGGAATCCCCAGCTAATCAGAGTCGAAAGATCTTTCGTCTTCGCCTTCTTCTCCTTCAGGAATTTTTCGATTTTAGTTTTCAGCTCTCGCTGCTGGTCCGTTGCGTCCAGGATCTCGAAAATTTCCATCGATAACAGCCAGTCTTCAGGATGCTCGGCCTGTTGTGTTTCCCAAATCTCGCCGAGCCGTTCATAGCCGGCCTTGCTTTCACGAATTTTCCGCACCTGCGCATACAGGTTTTCTAAACGCTTTCGTTTTGCGTCCGATGGGGCTTTGATCGTCCGCTCTTTCGGAGCGAGCGCCACTTGATTGTAGGCGTCCTTGTCTGCAGCTCCGTTAAACACAGAACTGATGCGCTCGCCAACGGCCATGTCATAAATGCCCCAATCGGGATTGAACAAAACGCGGTCGCCGTATTTGGCTGTGCAATGTGAAAACGTGATCAACAACAATTTCCCGTCTCGGTGCGAAATATTTTCGACTTTTCCTGATACGTCGATTCCGCTAACGAATTCAATTTTCGCCTTCCTGCCTTCTACGATTCCGAGGGCGTGCAATTGATCATTCGTGAGTGACTCTGGCGACGCTGACGTCTGCTTCCATCTCCCGACCGGCGAACCGAATCCCTCCTTGTGGTAATCAACTCCGTGTCCTGCGAGTTCCTGGTCGCGGAACGCCAACGCCGTCCTGCCTGCTGTGCGTAGATAAATCGGCGAACTGTTTTCGTCCGTGATGACTTCGGTGAAAACGCCGCTGACCTCCACGCCAGACGAATACTCACAAGTGGCGACGTTCTGACATTCGATGGCTTTGTTGATGCCCTCGAGTCCACCAACTTTGAACGCCATCGTATTTGCAAATTCTTCGAGCACACGTCGCAAGTGCTGAAAATCGGTGCAGACAAAAAGCTGCGGCTGTTTTGAGGTGATATCGAACGCGTAAGTCTGCGCATCGATAGAGTAGGGGATTTTTTTTACCGCTGGCTCAAGGCACGACACCGATTCGCCAATCGATGAAAGCAGACCGGCGCCGTAGATTTTCGGATTTTCAAGCGTGCCGATGAGGCCGTACTCAACGGTCCACCAATGCAGGCGGGACAGGAGCGCCATTTCGGATGGTTCACCCAAAGTTTTCTGCCGATGTTCAACCAGTTTGGTTGCCTCATCGACTTCCTTCGAGTCGGCGTTCGGTCTTTCCTTCAAGATCGATAAGTGCCGGATAGCTTGATACAGCTCGAAATCCTTTTTCGACGACATCGCTTTGGCGCCGACTTCACCAAAGCGCTGCAAATATTCCGAGTATTCGCGATCGACAATGATGGGCGCGTGCCCGGCGGCCTCATGCACAATATCCGGCGCCGGGGTGTATTCGATATGATGGATCTGGCGCATGTCGCACGCGATGACCAGCACCTTGTAAGCCTGAAATTCCATGAACGCCGCAGGCGGAATAAAGCCGTCCACAGCCACCGCGCCCCAGCCAATCTTCGCGAGAATGTCGTTCATCTCCTGAATGCGCGGGATGCGATCAAACGAGATGCCAGTGTTGAGGAGTCCCTGGAAATAAACCTTGTGCGCGTACTCCTTCAGGAAAAAAATGTTCTGGCGCATTATAAATCGCCAGACTGCGTGATCGACCGGAGTGTAATCGTCGTAGCGCTGATCGACTGCGAATTGTAGTAAGTGTTTGGGGCAACTTGCGACGGTCGCGTTGTCGTAGCTGATACCGCTTTCAGATTTCATTCGGCGCCTCCTCGTTCGGCGAATACAACTTATGATTCGTTTGTGACGCGAGCAAGGATGTTTGCGCGCGGTTACACGCGCAGGTGGATCGGCTTGTCCAAAGACAATGCTGGAGCCGGCGCGCCCTCGCGCCGCCAATTAACGGCCCGAGGCCGGGCGGTCTCCATCGCCAACGCATTGCACCTAAAAAATAATTACGGTGTTGCCCACGCTCACAAGGTCTTTCACGCGCGCGGCGTCCCAGTTGGCGAGGCGAATACAGCCGTGACTCGCAGCGCGGCCAATAGTCTCAGGATTATTCGTGCCGTGAATACCGATGCCGGGTTTATTCAAGCCTATCCACAGAATGCCGACCAAGTTGTTCGGGCCGGGCGGAAGATTGTAAAAATTTTCGGTGCGCACGCCGTAGTTCAGCATGCCTTCGTCGTAGCGGAACCATGGCCAGACGTTCGCACCCAAAATTTTCCACGTGCCAACCGGTGCAGGCAGGGTTTTGGACCCGGGCGTGATCGGGAACACGGAAACCAGCTGATCATGATCGAATATTTCGAGTAAATGCTCCTGCGTATCGACAAAAATCTTACGAGAGGCGAACGCCGGATTTTCAGGGACTTTTCCTTCGGTGAATTTCTCGACTTCGAACGGCAAAACATTCGGCACCTTGAGAGTTTCGCCCGGCTGAAGATGCTCCCAGTTTTTGCCAGGATTCAGTTTCTGAATGTAAGCCTCAGCGGAATGAAACCGCTCGGCCACAAATTCAAGCAGCGAGTTGTAAGGCATCCATTTCAACTTTGCCTGCTCTGCGTGGCTTCCCGGAACATCGCCGACCTGTTTCAGGTCTTCTTCTCTAATCGTGTAAGTGGTGTAAGTGACTGGCACCTGATCGAGCATCCATTGATCGACCGCGCCGGTCTTTGGCATCGCCTGCGCGTGCTTGTATGAGATGAGCGCTTTCCGAAAAAACTCGCCCATTTTTCCATCAATCTTGCCCGGACTAAAATCGCTGTTGTCCAAAAAAATCTGCAATCGGGTCGCCGTCTCCTCGTCGTAGTTCGGCAACGCGACGGGATAAACTCTCGGCGGCGGTGTGGATTCGGGTGTCGGTGTTGGTGCTTCCTGTGCGGATGCGGCGACTGACAACATGCAGAGAAGATTCAAGACAACGAATTTCATCAGCCGGAAGTTATGCGGTCTAAATATGGAGCGTGCAAACGGGTTTCCAAGGAACGACGGCTTCCCAGCCGTCGCGGCAAAATGACGGCTGGGAAGCCGTCACTCCTTGCGCACCGGTCGTAATGCTACCGTCGATTCAGCTGGCAAGATCCATTGCTCTGGAGTTGTGGTTGCAACGGCTTCCGCTCCTCCGTAACTCCGCGATTCGCTGGTCCAAAGCGTTTCCCACCTGCAACCGGCCGGCGGCGCGAGTAAAGGCTCCGACGCAGGATGTAAAACCTGGGTCTCCCCAAGATTCACTAACAGCAGCCGATCGTCGTTGGCCTCCGAAAAATATCGGAGGACGAAACTCGTCAGCCCCAGCACCGCGCCGTCGATACCGTCCGATTGTTGCGCCCGAAACCGCGAATCGTGGCGGCGCAATTTCAGAAGATCAATGTGCAGGGTGTAAAGCTCGCGATTCTTTTCGCGCTCTGAAAAATCGAGTTTGCAGCGTGAAAACGCTTCGGGGTCATCAGGCGCAGGTAAGCTCCTCGATGTCTCGTCCTTGGTAAGCGATAAAAATGGCGCCAGCAATTCAGCGCGACCTTTGCGAATTGCATTGCGGACGGCGGCATCGCCGACCTCCGCAAAAAATAGAAAAGGACTGGATGCGCCGAATTCTTCTCCTTGAAACAGCAATGGGGTCCACGGTCCGAGTAGAAGAAGCGCGGTAATTGCCCGGTAGCGTCCGGCGGAAGTTTGAAAACGCGGCCGGTTACCCGCGCCGGTGTTTGCAATCTGATCGTGGTTTTCGATGAAACAAACAAGCGCCTCTGCGGCAATGCCAAACGTCGGGGTGCCACGCAACACTTTTCGCCACGAAAGCGCCTGCCCCTGATACAGAAAACCATATTTCGCAGCGGAGATGAGTTCCTGTGGTTTGCCCGAGTAATCGCTGAAATATCCGACGTTTTGACCGGTCAACGCCACGATGGCGCTGTGATGAAAATCGTCATTCCACATCCCATCCAAACCGTCGCCGCCTTTGTTCTGCGACCGCGTCACCCTGGCTTCCTGCAGATCGTTCTCGGCGATGAGAATGACGGAACGCGAACCCGCCGCCTCGCGCGCCGCTCGACCGACTGCGCCAATGATGTATTCCTCGGACTGATCGCGAATGGCGTGTGTCGCGTCGAAGCGGAAGCCGTCGAAATGAAATTCCTCGATCCAATAACGGCCATTTGTGATGAAAAATTCGCGAACTGGTTCTGAATTTGGACCGTCGAAATTAATCACGTCGCCCCATTCGTGTCCTTTTCCGCGGAGAAGATAATCGTCGGAATAGATGCCCAAATAATTTCCGTCGGGTCCGAAGTGGTTGTAAACGACGTCCAGAATTACACCGAGGCCTAACGAGTGCGCGCGGTCAACGAACATGCGCAAATCGTCAGGCGTTCCATACAAATGTGAAGGCGCGAATAGGTCGACACCGTCATAGCCCCAGCCAAAACTGCCGGGAAACTCGGCGACCGGCATCATTTCGATGACCGTAATTCCGATGCGTGCCAACTCGGATAACTGTTCCGCAGCAGCGCGCCACGTTCCTTCCCTGGTAAACGTGCCGATGTGCATCTCGTAAAGAATCTGACCTTCTAATTTTAACCCTGGCCAGTCCGCATCGCTCCATCGGAATTTTGTCGGATCCACAACGCACGAAGGTCCATGCGGCCCGTCGGGTTGAAAACGCGATGCCGGATCGGGATAAAGATTCTCCGCTCCATTCACGCGAAAACGGTAACGAGCGCGGGACCCTGCGGTGGCTGCGCCTGCGAAATATCCGCCTGGCTCAGCTGTCAGCGAACAGAATTTCGGTTTTGCTTCCGTAGCGTCTTCCAAAGCGACATCAACTTCCCGCGTTTTTGGCGCCCAAACCCGAAAATGCGTCTGGTTTTCACCGATCAATTCGGCACCAATTGGATAGCGGCGTTTTAAACGCGACATCGGTTACCAAGATGCGACCGTGCGCTAACGAAGCAACCAAGGAACGCCCCGAAAGCATTCGGGTGGCGTCTAAATTTCGACGGCTGCCCAAGCCGTCGTTCCTTGGCACATCGCGCTTGATTGGCTTGGGCAAAACGCTTCACAATGCCGCGCATGAATGGAAGCGAGCCGAGAATCGAGATCTTCAAGCCGTTCGGCCAAGCCTTCGAGTTGATGAAGAAGATCCTGTTTCAGCCGTTCGATCTGAGAAAATGGCTCGTAATCGGTTTCGCGGCGTTTCTTGCGAGTCTTTCTGGCGGATTCACTTCCTCGTTTAATCCGCTGTCGCGTTGGAGTACACGCGAGGACAACAAGGCGATAGCTGAATCATTTCACGACGTTTGGTCCGAGGTACAAACAGAATGGTGGGTGATTGTCCTGATTGCCGCCGGCGCATTGATCATTCTGGCGCTGGTTCTTGTAGTGGCGTGGGTGGGTGCGCGCGGTCGATTCATTTTTACTGACTGCATTGTTCGTAATCGCGCTGCGATCGTCGTGCCGTGGAAAGAGTTCCGGGTCGAAGCGAACAGTTTCTTTATTTTCTCAGTTTTAGCTTTCCTGACTCTAATCACGTTCGCTGTCGTCGGAATACTGGGACTCGCGCTTCCGTTAATTTTGCGGGGACATGATGCCCGGCCTGGAACTGCATTGCTGATCCTGTTCTTCGTCTTTTTATTTATCGTAGCCTGCTTAACTTTTGGTTTTGCTCTGACTCTGCAATTGATGGTCCCGGTCATGTATCGCCAACGTTGTCGCGCAATGGATGCTTTCGGTCAGACACTAAGACTAATCGGAGCGCACCCGGGACCAGTGCTCCTCTACATGTTATTTTTTCTCGTGCTAGTAATGGCAGCCGCAGTGAGTAGTTGCGCCGTAACATGCGCGACTTGTTGCATCGCTGCGATCCCCTACATCGGCGCAGTGATACTTTTGCCAATTACAGTTACGCTTGGCGCGTTCTCGCTGTTATTCCTTCGGCAATTCGGTCCCAACTACGATGTATGGGCCGACTTCATGCCGCCGGAATTTCTGCCTATGTTGATGCCAACGCTTGTTCCTCCGGGAACTGAAGCAGCTAACTAACGGACCGAACCGCGGGGGCGAGTTGTGCCAACCTGAGTGACGCAGCACTGAAAATAATCAGAGATTCTTCGCTGTGCTCAGAATGACACTTAAGTGAACGGCAACTTCATGGTACAATTGGGCCGATGAACTGGGACGCGATTAGCGCCATCTCACAATTGATCGGCTCGCTAGCTGTCGTTTTATCAGTGCTGTATCTGGCCGTGCAAGTGCATCAGAGCACGCGGGTGGCAAAAGTCGCCATGCAAGATGCCGCGGCGACGGCCTTGCGGGATGTCACCAAGCCGCTGATGGAAAACGCCGAACTGGAACGAATCTGGCGCGTCGGCCTAGAAGATATTAGCACCCTCTCGGTCGAGGAGCGGGCTCGATTTTTCCATGCTGCTTACCAATTCCTGAAAGCGTTTGAGACAATTCATTTTCATCATGTTTATGGAATGATGGACACGGATCTTTGGAAAGGCTGGCACGGACTCCTTCGACATTACGTCTTCGCCCCGGGCATGGCTCATTACTGGAAACTTCGGCCTGAGGTTTTTTCGGAACGGTTTCGCAATTTCGTTAACTCGCTCGA
>DASXOI010000250.1:0-5578 GCA_036494375.1 Candidatus Udaeobacter sp. | reverse complement strand
GCCGCTCTGGGCGCGAACGCGCAGTCGAAACCTTCAGCAACTTTGATTGTAACCAATGCTGCCGTTTACACCGTAGATAAACAGCATCCAAAAGCCGAGGCTGTCGCTGTAATCGGAGACCGCATCGTCGCCGTCGGCTCGCGGGCTGACATTGATTTGTGGCGCGGTGCAAAAACCAAAGTGATCAATGCTGGCGGTAAACTGCTGATGCCCGGGTTTAACGATGCGCACGTCCATTTCATTCAAGGCGGCGCACAGCTCGAACAAATTCAGCTTACTGACGCCGCTACGCCCGAGGAATTCGCAAAACGTATCGCAGCCCAGGCGAAAAAGACGTCGAAAGGCGAATGGATTCAGGGCGGCCGCTGGGATGAAACCAAATGGCCCAAGCCGGAGCTTCCAACGAAGGAGCTGGTGGACTCAGTCACGGGTGACATTCCAATGTTCGTGGAGCGCTACGATGGCCACGAGGCTCTCGCCAACTCAGCCGCGATGAAGCTGGCCGCAGTTGACGCGAAAACTTCCGACGTTCCCGGCGGAGTCATCATGCGCGATGCAAACGGAAATCCCACTGGGATTTTCAAGGACGCGGCCATGCCGCTGATCTACAAAGCCATTGCACCGATGACGCATGAACAGCGGCTTCGTGCTGCTCGCGGCGCTCTGCGACATGCGGCATCGCTAGGCGTCACGAGCGTGCAGCACATGAACCCGGAATTCGCAGACGTTGCTGCCTATTCCGAGCTCGCCGAAAAAGGCGAGCTCACCACGCGCATCTACGCGGTGCCGATGGAAACCGACTGGCGCGACCAGGCGAAAGTTGGGATTCGTCACGCGTGGGGCTCGAGTTATCTACGGCTTGGAGCGGTCAAAGGCTACGCCGACGGGTCGTTAGGCTCGCGAACCGCGTACATGTTCGAGCCGTTTTCCGACGATCCTGATAACCGCGGCCTGTTGAGCGATGAAATGCATCCGCCCAGCGCCATGCGCGACCGGTTGATGCAAGCCGACGCCGCCGGATTGCAAGTGCGGGTTCACGCGATCGGCGACCGCGCGATCTCCATGATGCTGGATATCTTCGCTGATATCGAGAAGGAGCATGGCTATCATGATCAGCGTTTCGCCATCGAGCACGCGCAGCACATGGCGGAAAAAGATTTCGAGCGTTTCGCGAAACTCCACGTCGTCGCTTCAATGCAGCCTTATCACGCGATTGACGACGGCCGCTGGGCCGAAGGCCGCCTCGGTCACGAGCGCGCACGCTACAGCTACGCGTGGCGCAGTTTCCTCGATCACGGCGTTACACTCGCATTCGGCACCGATTGGCCTGTCGCTCCGCTGGATCCCATACTCGGCGTTTATGCTGCAGTCACTCGCGCCACGCTGGACGGGAAAAATCCCGGCGGCTGGATTGCGGAGGAAAAAATTACGCTACCGGAAGCCATCGAAGCCTACACCATGGGTGCGGCATTCGCCGAATTTCAGGAACGCGAGAAAGGCTCCATTACCCCCGGCAAGCTCGCGGACATGGTCATCCTTAATGACAACATTTTCGATCTGAAACCGGAAGCCATTCGAAACGTCAAAGTGAGAATCACGATCGTCGGCGGCAAAGTGGTTTACGGGGAACCGTGAACGTGCAGTGAGACAATTCCGTAAAACTACGAAGCTGTCTCAGTCGGCCCCGGAATCGGAGGAGGAACTCCGACAGAAGTCCGTTTTCGCCAGCTGCCACGATGGAGAATCAAAAAAGCCAGCCAGCCGGCGAAAGCGAATAAACCGCCCGGAATACTAACAAGCATCAACCAGCCCATAACACCGAGTGAATACAGCAACTCGCCGTAATCGTGGCCGTTGATAATGCAGGGATGCACCGAACCTTCGTCCACTTTGCACCCGTACGTGTTTGCGATCGCGGCGCATAAGATGACTGATCCTATGGGCGCAAAAGCGAACGCACCAATCACGAGAAGCGCCAGCAGGTACCAGATCCACGGAAATCGTTTATGTGGCACCACACTCATCCTTATTTTGAAATCACAGCTTGCCGCTGATTGGCCTTTTGCGCTTGATAATTGTCTTACTGATCCTTCTGGATTATGCCGTGGTTTTCGGCCGAGTCCCACAGCGCGCCGAACTCAGTTGGAGCCGATTTGTGCGTTTTCTGAAAATGCGCCCGATGATTCGCCAGGATCTTGCCAAACGTCATTTCATCTGAGCCCGTGCGATTTGGATCGGCGCCGCGTTCGAGTAAAAGCAGCGCATCTGAATACGCGAGCTTGTCGTCGATCCCCATTGAAGTTCTGTAAAGCAACAAGGGATAACCCGCCGAATCCGATGTGTCGTTAGGCATTGTGGAATTGACGTCAGCGCCGTGATCAAGGAGCAGCTCAAGCCGGGATCGCGCCTGATCTTGGTAATACCCGAGATACCAGTTCATCAGAATCATCGGGCGGCCAAACTCATCGCGAGTGTTCGCGTTTCCGCCTGCCTCAAGCATCGCGCGCAAAACCGACGCTGATGAATGCCCTGCATCCGCCATGGCCAGAGAGTTCGGCTTGCCATTCGTGTAGTTCGGATCCGCACCCAGAGAAAGCAATGTTCTAATCGCCTCTACTGATTCTGGACGCTGCCAGGATTGCCTCACAGCGAAGTTGAGCAGTGTTGTGCCGTCCTTTCCCGGCGCTTGCAAATCCGGCACGTTCTTTGCCGCCGCCCGAATCGCCTCTGAATCGTTCTTCACGATACCTTGTGCGACAGCGAACAGCGCCGGTTGCTGGCCAAAAGCCCATCTTCCCGAGTCCAGCTCCGCCTGGAATTGGCGACGATGTCGCTCGCCCTTTTCCATCGAAATGAAACCGATTACGAAAAGCGAGATCACGCCACCAACGCCGATCAGAATGACAATGGCAATCACACCGGTCGCCCATTTCAATGCGCCTCGTCCTTTCACTGTTTCGCCACAGGTGAACACTGATCGAACACAGATTACAAGCCTGTCTGTAGCCGCATCCCTGTGGGACGCGCTTCAGTAAAGCGTCGCCCATAGGGCGACGGCTACAGTAATCGGCCCAGCAAAGTTCAGTGTTCTCGCACGAACTGTTCAATCTCACTTACGACACGATCGAGTTCGTCAATGAGATCTGAATGATCGCCTTGTTGCCGAAACGCGGTCACAAGGGTTCGGTAATACCAAACAGTTCCGTCCTTTTTTCCACTGAAGCGCTCGAAGACTTCGAGACCATGTCGTCGAAGCTCAGCCAGGATTGCACGCGTGTTATGCAATTTATCCGACGCTGATACGAGCCGCGTTGAAGAATCGGAGTCTTTGAGATGCTCGATATAAGATCGTTTTCGTTCCAACCAAGGCGGCTTTGGTGTCTCGTATGTGTCGGTGCATCCATCAACGATCCTGGCGACGTCATCACCGAATTTTTCGCGGATATCGCGCAATCTCTCCACGCCACCGCAATCCTCCACCGTATCATGAAGCAACGCGCCAATCGCTTCAGCCTCATCCGCGCCGTACTCGAGCGCGATGGCAGTCACGCCAAGAACATGCGCGACGAATGGAATTCCTGTTTTCTTCCGCGTCTGATCGCCATGTGCGCGCGTCGAATAGATCAGCGCTGCTTCAAACTTCTCCGACAACTTCATTATCGTAATTTTGCACGATCCAGCCGCTGTAGCCACGGCGCTGTGCGCCGTCCGAATCGCGGCATGAGAGCATCATGAACGCCCCACAGGGGCGTGGCTACAACATTGGTTTAGCTTCACCTGCCCGAGTGCGTCTTCTTGAATCGGTCCTCGTAACCGTGTTCGAACGCCAGATCCCAATTCGCTTTGTTACTCGATCCCTGCAGCCCAGATCCCGATCTACGATGCAAAAAAAGCAGTGTAACCGTATTCCGCCTTGACGGATGCTCTTGATCGCGGATTCAATAGGGTTCACCGCGATCCGATGCCAGGAGGCCGAATTACAAGCGAAGAAAGATCGGCGATCAGCACGTACGTCGGTGCTGGAATCGCAGTCCTGCTCGCGGTCATCGGGATCTACTTCTTCTTTCTGACGCAGAAGATAAAAACCGAAACCACAACCTTCGATCCGAACCGACCCGTCCCCAGCGACGCTGTTGTGAAAAGCCGCTTAAAGGCCGAGGAATATGCCGTGGTGCGAGGCAACGGCTCGCAAACCCCTTTTCAAAACGAGTTCTGGAACAACGAGAAGATCGGCCTCTACGTCGATGTCATTACGCTGGAACCCCTGTTCGCCTCAGTCGACAAGTTCGACGGCCACGTCGGTTTGCCCACATTTACGAAACCGATTTCGAAAGACCTCCTCATTGAGGTGCCCGACAACACAAACGAGATGCAACGCACCCAGGTGCGCGCCAAGAGAAGTAATGCCCGCCTGGGCCACGTCTTTCCGGACCCGCAATCGCCTACGGGCCAGCGATACGTCGTTTATTCCGCCGCCTTCCATTTCGTTCCCCTCGATCAGTTGAAGGACAGAGGCTACCAAGCGTACCTCCCGCTGTTCGACAAAAAGTAGGTTCTGTAGTCGCACCGTGCGCTCATGCGCAAGCGTCTCGGAATTGAAAGCCTGTCGCGATTTTGGAATTGGCAATGAGCCGTTGCGCAGGAATATGGCTATAGCCATGTGAACGCCGGGCAAATCCGTGTTCGTCCGCGGCTAAAAACCGGCAGGTAATTTTCCTGGGCAACTTCGTACTTATCGTCGGGTTCAATCGGCGAAACAACTGGAGGAATATTGGATCATGGGAAAGAAAAGTTTCGCTATTGCATTGGCGGTGTTCGCATTCGGGTTTGGCTCAGCATTACGCTCGAACGCCGGCACCGATATGGTTGAGCCTTATCGCGCACCCGCGCCGAGTTACAATTACGCGCCACCACTGCCGCGCCCTGTCGTATTTGTTCCGCCAGTTCGCTTCGGCGTCTTCTTCGGTCCAGCGTTTGGCGGTTATTACGGGCCGCGATTTGGCTATTATGGCGGCCACCGTTTCTACGGCCGCCGTGCTTATTGGGGCGGACATCGCCATCATTGGCATTAACCCCCGCTGTGTAGAGGCGACTGTATCAGTCGCCACACAGGTGAAAGCGAATGGTGTGTGTCTTAAGGACTCGCCCGCGTCGCTTCCGTTTTGATTTCAGAAAATCCGGCTTGCTTCAGTTGTTGATTCAGCGCGGGAAGATCGGACTCCAGTAATTTGCGCCACCCGTCCATCGTTGCTGCAACTTTTGTCTCAAGATCTGTGATGGCGGCTTTGGTCGCGACTGTCGGCGCTGCGTCTGCGTCTTGGATGTCGTCGAACAAATGTGTCGTCGAGTCTAAAACGAAGAGCGACGGTGGCGCGCCAGGCCGCGGATGCGGGGGCCCAAATTTCATCAGTGTTTGAGCAAAGGTTTCCAATTTTTGCGTTACGTCGGATCGCTCCGCCGCTCGCGCTTTCAGTCTCAGTAGCTCCTCGGCCACGTGGTCGAATTTCTCACCGATCGGCGCCAGCCTGAGCCGCAGCTGATACAAACGCCACGAGAGATCGAATTGTTCCTGAAGATC
>DASXOI010000249.1:0-10438 GCA_036494375.1 Candidatus Udaeobacter sp. | reverse complement strand
AAATCCGGACGATCCGCACGCCGAGGAAAAATTTAAAGAACTTGGCGAAGCGTACGACGTCCTGATGGATCCAGACAAACGCGCGGCGTACGATCGCTACGGTCACGCCGCGTTTGCGCAGGGCAGCGCCGGTTTCGGTGGCGGCGGTTTTCATGATCCGTTCGAAATATTCCGCGAAGTGTTCGGCGGCGGCGGATTTGGCGGCGGGATTTTCGAGAGTTTTTTTGGCGGCAGCGCCGGAGCGCACTCCGACGACCGGCGGCGTGGATCGGATCTGCGGTACGACATGGAAATCAAGTTGGAGGAGGCGGCCTTCGGCGCAGAAAAGACGATTGAGATTGAGAAGCTTGATGCCTGTGAAAAATGCCATGGCAGCGGCGCCGAACCAGGCTCGCGCAAAACAAGTTGTACGACGTGTGGCGGGCGGGGACAGGTGATCAGTTCGCGTGGCTTCTTTCATGTGTCGCAAACATGTCCACGTTGCCACGGCGCGGGTGAAATCATCGAAAAGCCATGCCCGAAATGCCACGGCGAAGGACGTGTCGAAAAACTAAGCCGAATCAACTTGAAAATCCCCGCGGGAATCCGGGAGGGCACTCGATTACGTTCGCCTGGAAACGGCGAAGCGGGCATCGGCGGCGGTGCAGCCGGTGATCTTTACGTGGTGGTCCACATCAAGGAGCACAACATCTTCCATCGCGAAGCGGACGATTTGTATTGCGACGTGCCAATCCCGTTTTCCATTGCGGCGTTGGGCGGGGAGATCGACGTGCCGACGTTGGAAGGCAAGGCCTTCGTTAAAGTCCCCGCCGGCACGCAAAGCGGACAAATGTTCAAGCTCCGTAGCAAAGGCATAACGAACGTGAACGGCCGGAACCACGGCGATTTATTCGCGCGCTTGATCGTTGAAGTGCCGTCGCGCCTCAATTTGGAACAACGCCGCAAGCTCGAGGAATTCGCCGCACTTTGCGGCGAGGAGAACACTCCGATGCGCAAAAGTTTCTTCGACCGCGCAAAGGAATTCTTTAAATAAGCGCCGCAATTCTGTGGTTCCAAACGCCGTGACCCTGATCGAATGCCCACGCGATGCGTGGCAGGGCCTGAGCCGGCAAATTCCTACCGATCTGAAAGCCCGTTACCTGCGCGCCCTGATTGCCACGGGGTTCAAACACATCGATGCGGTCAGCTTCGTTTCTCCCAAGGCCGTGCCGCAAATGGCCGACAGCGAAAAAGTGCTGGAACAGATAGATATACCTAACGACACAGAGATCATCGGGATCGTGGTGAACGAAAAAGGCGCTGAGCGTGCCATTGCCACTCAAGCTGTTTCAACTCTTGGTTTCCCCTGCTCGATCTCCGGGACTTTTCTGCGCAAAAACCAAAACCAGACGTTGGACGAATGCTACAAAGTTCTGCAATCGATCAAAAGAAAAGCAGACGACGCCGGCCTGAATACTATTGCTTACGTTTCGATGGCGTTTGGAAACCCGTATGGTGATCCGTGGGATAAGACGCAGGTTAGCGAGGCGCTCCATAAACTTGTCGATCTCGATATAAAATCCGTTTCGCTTGCCGACACCGTCGGAATGGCCGTTCCTGATTTGATTCGAAGTGTCTTTGAATCAGTGACAAGTGAGTACCCAAACCGCGACATCGGTGTGCACCTCCATAGCGCGTCCGGCCAGGCTGAATCCAAGGTACTCGCCGCGTATGACGCTGGTTGCCGTCGTTTTGATTCGGCCGTCAGCGGACTCGGTGGCTGCCCATTCGCGCAGGATGCATTGGTTGGAAACATTTCTACAGAATGTCTGCTCGCCGCTTTGAAACAGCGCGGCGTAGAGCTGCCGATCAGCAAAGTGTTCCAAAATGTGGTGTCGCTAAACTCGCTTATCGCGGCAGAATATCAGTAGAGATTGACTGCCGATCGCATCAGCCCTGTTACGACCGCGCTAATGGAGTGTTGTCATGTTCAGCGAAGCGAAACATCTCTGTGTGTCTTTCGTGCGGGATTGACTCAGAAGGTCATCAGAGATTCTTCGCTTCGCTCAAAATGACAATAGTGCAATAGATTGGCATGCACCGTTTCTACGTTCCGGCGGAGAACTGGGATCCTCAGGGATTCGCGTTGCGCGGCTCCGAAGCCCACCACGCGCGCAACGTCTTGCGTATGCAAGCTGGAGACAAGCTTGTCCTCTTCAACGGAGAAGGCCGCGAACTCACTGCAGAAATTACGACTGTCGCCGATCACGAGATCCGATTACGAAAATTGCACGAAGCAGAAACGCGGCCGCTGCGCTGCAGGATTGTTCTGGGGCAGGCAATACCAAAAGGCAAGAACATGGAGCTCATTGTGCAGAAGGCAGTCGAGATCGGCGCCGCGGAAATTGCGCCGATCATTTCCGATCGCACGATTGTGCAAATCGATTCCGAAAGCGCCTTGCAAAAACAGACCAAATGGCAGCACATCGCCATTGAAGCTGCCAAGCAATGTGGCCAGAATTGGCTACCGTGCGTTGACGGCCCAAAAAAATTACCAGAATTTTTTTCAACCTCAGATGAGCCATTCGATCTTCGCCTGATCGGATCGCTCCAGCCCGATGCGCAGCAATTTAAAAAAATTCTGGAAACTTATTCGAGCGAGCACGGTGATCGTCCTCGGAGTGTTTTGATGCTTGTGGGACCGGAAGGCGATTTCACTCCTGCAGAGCTTGCGCTCGCGCGTCGTCACGGGTGCCAGCCGATCACGCTCGGTCCAATCATCCTTCGAGTAGAAACCGCGGCAATCTATTGCCTGAGTGTTCTCTCCTATGAACTCCTGATCTAGGTGTTTTGGGCTGCGCAGACGCACCCGCGCTTTTCAAAGCGACGATATTCGATCACCAATTAATGTCGAAAGCGGGACGAGAAATCGCGTTCTTACTCAACCACTGCTGTTTCAACAACAGATTCTATGGCAAGCTCGGGCGCGGGCGCAGTCTGGTCCGGCGGCGCCGGTTGAATTGAGACGATGGTAAATTGAGCGGTGCTCTCATCTCTGTTCAGCGAAATAGTCTCGCCAACCTCATGTCCAAGCAGCGCTTGTCCGATGGCGGTTTGGTAAGAGATAATATGACGATCGGGATTGCCGTCCCACGCGCCAAGGATTGTGTAGGTTTCTTCGTCGTTCGTCGCCTCGCTTCGCAGTTTGACGATTGTGCCGATTGACACGCGCGTCGTGTCGGGATTATCGAATGATGTGCCGCGCGCGTCGTGCAGCATTTGCTCCAGCTCGGATTTGCGTCGCATCAGCACGCTTTGCATTTGCTTGGCCGCTTTGAATTCAAAATTCTCGCTCAGATCGCCGTAAGACCGGGCAATTGCGATCTCCTTGGTGTTCTCGGGAATTTTTACTTTCACGATCTCTTCGTATTCCGCTCGGCGTTTTTCTAAACTGCTCCAGGACACAATGAGCGAGGTCTTTTCCTGCGGTTCTGCGCCGGCGATCATGCTTTCGAGTTCCGGATAAACTTTAACCATCCGCGCCAGGAGCGATCGTTTCGTCAACTCATCAAACAGTGGTGTGACTTGGAGACGTCGCATCGCATCGCGTGCGAGGCCGACATCGACCTTTTTGAACATCTCCCCAAGCAATTCCCGGTCATCAACCAATGCCTTGAGCAATCTGCTGGCACGAGGGGTAGCATAATGCTGTTCGCGCTCTAGCGCGGCGAGGATCGCCCACAGCAAATCCGGCGTGATCAGGTCGTCCCAGTTCTTTTTTTCGCCGCATAACCAAATGAGCATCTCGCTTGTGGCTGAATGTTCGCGAATGCTTCGTTCCAGCATCGTCCGAAGCTCAGCGTGTTGCCCGGTTTCATTCAAGATGCGCGGGATTTGTGCCACCATTCGACCGTGCCTCGCTTCCATGAGACGCAAAGCCCGTTCTGTCCAGCCCGTTCCCAGCGCGGCCGGCAGCGCTTGCAAAACGCGTTTCTCTTTTGCTGCTGGCAAATTTGGCAGGATTGAGCTCAGACGCTTTTCTTCGTCCACAATCATTTTGTGAAGAGTCAGACCGATGTGTGTGGTGTGCAGCGACGGAATCCCCGCGAGCAAATCATCCCGCGCCATGATGAGCTGGAATGCCAGCTCAGGATGCAATTTCTGGTTGCGCGCCGCTGCGTTCTCGATCGCCACGACGATCGGCTGAAGTTGTTTTTCAGGCTCCTTGAATTGCTCGTAAGAATTTATGATCTGTTCGACTGCCGCGATTTGTTGTTTTGGCTGCTTGGCCTTGTTGAATGCCGCCAGTAGCTCATCGGTGTGCGACACTCCTTCGCCGCGAATTTGGATCGGGTCCGTCTTTTTTGCAGGGATCGAAAATCCGCCGCTTGTTTTCAGCGCTTTTCTCGTTGATTCCCACCAGCGTTTCCACTCCGCTTCGGTAAAGATATCGCCAATAAGCCATTCTCCGATCTGCTGTGCGCTGGCACTGCCGTCCAGGCTTTCCAAAATGTTTTGCACCAGCGCCACCGGATTCTCCCTGGCCAGTTTTTTCATGGAGTCGATGTCCGTTGACTTACGGACTAGGAAATGTTCCGGCGCTAGCGGAATCACATTCTCTGCCGCGTATTGAGCCTGCATCGGATGAGACTTTTTGGTTGCGAAATCAATGACGATCTGATTTAGCAACAGGTTCCATTCGCGGACGCGACCGAATCCCCAACTTTTGTGCAGGCAAAATGTACCTGGTTTTAACTTTTCCAGTTGGCCGGCGGATTTCGTAGTTAGCTTGCCAGCTTCGAGCAGTTTTTCTAATTCAGCATCCATTGGTGGGGACAAATGCGCCCCTGTGACGTATAGGTCCCTTCGGCTCGTCGCGCAATTTGCGATTGCCGCACGGCTTTGCGCATGAAACCCTCCCCCGCGTGACGACGAGCATCTGGTTCTGGATCGCCTTTCACGTTGGCGTGTTCATTGCCATTGGGATTGATCTGTTGACGTTCCGTCGACGCGGTCGCGCATTGAGCATGGGCGCAGCGGCGCGGCGCAGCATCCTTTGGGTGATCGTTTCGCTGGCGTTTAATGTCGTCGTCTGGCGTGTCAAAGGGCCGCATCACGGGCTCGATTTTCTTACCGGTTACCTGATCGAGTACTCCCTGAGCATGGACAACATTTTTGTGTTCGTGCTCATCTTCACACATTTCCGGGTTCCACCCCGCGCACAACACCGGGTATTGGTCTGGGGAATTATTGGCGCTCTCGTCATGCGCGGCACCATGATCCTGTTCGGCATCGCTTTGGTGCGTCGGTTTCATTTCGTTTTGTACATCTTCGGTCTTTTCCTGCTGATCACCGCAGCGCGCATGCTTTTTGGGAAACATCTCGGCGAAGATTTTCGCGAAACGCGTGTGATGCGGTTTTGTCGCCGAATTCTTCCGATCACAAATGAATTTCACAATCAAGACTTCAGAGTGCGCTTGGATGGACGCTGGATGTTCACGCCGCTTGCTTTGACCATGATCGTGATTGAAATCACGGACCTGGCGTTCGCAGTGGATTCGATCCCAGCCATCTTCGCGATTAGTCAAGATCCATTCATTGTTTATTCGTCGAACATCTGCGCGATTCTTGGCTTGCGATCGCTTTACTTCCTGCTGGCGGGGCTGATGAACCGTTTCATTTATCTCAGAACCGGACTGGCATTGGTGCTGGGATTCGTGGGCCTCAAAATGATTACCGCAGAATATCTGCCGTTTCCCCGAATCATCTCACTGGGAATCATTGTGTTTATTCTGGGAATTACTATCTGGCTCTCCATGTTGAAAACGAAAAACGACGCTGCGACGGAGCATCAAAAATAAAGTATTGCCTTTGCCGTTCTGAATCACTTAACTGCTAACGAACCCCTTATGAAAACCATTCTTGTCTCAGCTGCGATCGTTAGCCTTGCCATCGGAGTGTTCGCTGATATTCAAGACCCGCCCGGGAACGACTATGGTCCGACGCGCAAGCTCGGCCGCGGCATTTCGAACCTTGTCATCGCTCCGACTGAGTTTTTTACCACTGTTAACCAAATCAACCAAACCGAAGGTAATTCCGCCGGAGCGGGCTATGGCGTTTGGAAGGGAGCAGCACGCACCGCTGCGCGCCAAGTAGCCGGTCTTATTGAGATCCTGACCTTTCCGTTTCCAATCTGGCGCGACAGCTATCAACCTTTGTTGCCCTCTGACATTCCTTACATCCATGGGGGTTACGCGGAATTTCCGCCTGAAGTCGGTAACGAGTCGAAGTACCCGTACGTGCGCGACACGCACCACGATTTCAACTAGCGTCCGCTCCGGGAGAAACATCGCCGTGGCGTCGGCGTTAAAGTGATGGAGCCTAAGGGATTGGGACCATGCAATCGCGACGCTTTTCCGGGCTGCTGCTCATCGGCGCGTTCGGAATTATTTACCTCGTCGCCGGCAAGATTGGTTTACACCTGGCGTCATTGCACGCGAGTGCATCACCGGTATGGCCGCCGGCAGGGATCGCGCTGGCAGCGATGCTCCTGGTCGGGTACCGAGCGTGGCCCGCGATTTTTGTGGGTGCGTTCCTGGTCAACCTAACGACCGCGGGAGACATCCCCACATCGGTTGCCATCGCGACTGGCAACACGCTTGAGGCTGTAGCCGGCGCGTGGCTCGTGAACCGTTTCGCTGGCGGCAAGAGCGTTTTTGACAGACCACAGGGTGTTTTCAAATTCGCGGTCGCCGCGGCGATCAGCGCTATCCTGAGCCCGGCGCTTGGGGTGACCAGCCTTGCGCTGGAGGGCTTTGCCGACTGGAGTAAATACGGCGCGATTTGGGCAACCTGGTGGCTCGGCGATGTAACGGGCGACCTTATTTTCACTCCCCTGGTTCTTCTTTGGGGCATTAGATGGAAAATAACCTGGAAAGAACAGGAAGCGCTGGAAGTTGGCGTCCTCCTTCTGTTGCTAACGTTACTGAGTGCGGTCGTCTTTGGCGGGTGGCTTGAGATCTCTGCGAGAAATTATCCCATCGCTTTCATTTGCGGCCCGATTGTGATTTGGACAGCTTTCCGCTTCACTCAACGCGAAACTGCCACGGGTATTTTCATTCTGTCCCTAATAGCGGTGTGGGGAACAGTGCGCGGCTTTGGGCCATTCGTTGGTGAAAGTGAGAATCAGTCGCTGCTCAATGTGCAATCGTGGACAGCAGTGCTCGCCATAACGGCGCTGGCACTTTCCGCGGGCATGGCTGAGCGACGGCGTGTCGAGGAAAAGCTTCAGCAGCAAAAAATCATCGTCCAGGCGGCGAATCGCACCAAAGACCATTTTCTGGCGATGCTTTCGCATGAACTGCGCACGCCACTTACTCCGGTCATTTCTGCGCTGGACTCGCTCGAAACAGAGGCGTCACAAAATCCAGATGCTAAAGCATTGCTGGCGATGATCCGTCGCAATATCGAATTGGAAACGCAGTTGATTGATGACTTGCTGGACTTCACCCGGATCGCCCGAGACAAAATGCAATTGCGTTTCGCTCCAATGGATGCGCACCAGGCGGTGTCGAACGTCGTCGAGATTTGTGGCGCCGAGGCGAGATCCAAAAAACTTAATGTGCATCTGAATTTGCGAGCAAAGACTCACCATGTGACTGCCGACACCGCGAAATTTCAGCAGATCGTTTGGAACCTGCTCAAGAACGCCGTTAAATTCACCCCCGAAGGAGGAGACATCACAATCTCCACAGACAATCCATCCGAAGCAGTTTTCACTGTTAACGTCTGCGACACTGGCATCGGCATAGAGCCTGAAGTTCTGCAGCGCATTTTTGATCCATTCGAACAGGGCAACCGCTCGTTTGAGCATCGTTTTGGCGGACTCGGTCTGGGTCTGGCCATTTCAAAATCTCTCGCGCAAGCTCACGAAGGCACGCTGACTGCACAAAGCGACGGAGCCAATCGCGGCTCAACTTTTACATTATCGATACAAACTCTTGCGCAAGGTGAAGCCACTGGAATTGCTGCAGAAGCAGTCACTCATTCGGCACGACAAGCTCTGAAGATTCTGGTGGTCGACGATCATCACGATACCTGCGCTGCACTGGAAAAATTGCTGGCCCGCCGGGGACATCTGGTTGCAGTGTCACACGACCTGCGATCGGCCATGGAAGCTGCTGTTCGCAACAAATTCGATCTGCTCATCAGCGATATTGCTCTTCCGGATGGAACTGGAATGGATCTGATGATGCAAATGCGCGCGATCGCCAATGTTCCGGGGATTGCGATTAGTGGCTTCGGCAATGACGGCGATATAGAACGAAGTTTGCAGGCTGGCTTCTCCGAGCATCTCATCAAACCGATCAAGCTCGACAAGCTAGAGGCCGCTATCGAACGGGCGCTCAGCGCCACCTGACATTAGGGCACGGGATCAACAGCTGCGTCTGTTGGATCGTGTGACCGCTGCACCTTTAGTTGTCGCAGTACGGTGTCGTCTAGTCTTTCATTAACACCGCGCTTCAGCGCGGTGTTCAAAGCGCGCGTCAAGCCAACCGCTTCAGCGGTTTCCTGATGGTGGAAAACTGCTAAAGCAGTTACAGCCTCTCGTTGGCAGAAGCACCCAGCTGAAGCAGGATGTTAATGATATGCGCGTTGTCGATCTGAAAATCGAAGACATTGCTTTTGGCGGGAAAGGCGTGGCGCGGGAGCAAGGCAAGGCTGTCTTTGTTCCTT
The DNA here is from genome assembly GCA_036494375.1 of Candidatus Udaeobacter sp. Taxonomy (GTDB): domain Bacteria; phylum Verrucomicrobiota; class Verrucomicrobiia; order Chthoniobacterales; family UBA10450; genus Udaeobacter. The sequence goes on along the minus strand of DASXOI010000249.1, from coordinate 1,723 downwards.
ACACGGTCGATGGCGAATTGGTTTCCGCCGAAATCATCCGGGAAAAGAAGCAGTTCGCCGAAGGCGATCTGATCGAAGTTAAGCGGAGTTCGCCAGATCGCGTTGCGCCAGAGTGCCCGTATTTCGGGCGATGCGGCGGCTGCGCTTATCAACATATCGATTACCAACATCAGCTTGCGATCAAATGGCGACAGGTGCGCGACGCGCTTCAGAGAATCGGCAAACTGAAGGATGTTCCCATGCGTCCGATAATTCCATCGCCGAGGCAGTATGCATATCGCAACCGCATCACCGTGCACGCGCTGGACGGCGTGATCGGTTTTTTCCGGCGCGATTCACATCGTTTAATTGATATCGAGCGTTGCCCGATCTCGCGGGATGAAGTCAATCACGCTCTAACCGGGTTACGCGAACAAAAACATGTGCGGGATGGACATTACACACTGCGTGCTGGGTCCGAGCCGCGCGTGTTTTCGCAGGTAAACGACGAGGTCGCACAGGCGTTGCGGGATTTAATTGTCGCTTTCGTTCCGTCAAATCAAGAACTGTTAATTGACGCTTACTGCGGCGCAGGATTTTTCGCAAAAGCGTTGGTCGACAAATTCGAGCGCGTGATTGGGATTGATTGGGATCGTTTCGCCATCGCCGCCGCGAAAGAGAACGCGAGTGAGAAAGAGACGTATATCGCCGGCGATATGGAAGAGGAGCTAACAAGGAACGACGGCTTCTTAGCCGTCGAGGGTGAAACGCGACGGCTGGGAAGCCGTCGTTCCTTGACAATCATCATCGATCCACCCGCAACGGGACTGACCGAATCGGTTCGCAAGGCGATAACCGATCTTGCGCCGGAAACATTGATTTACGTTTCCTGCAATCCGCCGACGCTGGCGCGCGATTTGAAGGATTTGCACGAGAAATTCGTTATCGAATCGGTCACGCCGCTCGACATGTTTCCGCAGACTGCGGAAATCGAAGTTGTCGTTCATCTTCACGCATAAACAAGGAAGCCAATATCTTGCGGCAGCGAGCGACGCTTCGCGAATGGCATTGCCGCAAAGCAGATTTATTAACGCGCTGCGCTGCGGCGCTCCCGGGGATAATCTGAGACGCCAGGTGTGTAGCGCTCAAATTTAAGTTACCGTGCAGCATCACACCTCAAGAGTTAACCGGGACGCGGGTTTTCGACGAACCAAGTCCAGAACGCTGGTGTCGACTCATTATGGATTGTTGATTTATCTGCGCGGTTGGTTTTGTCGTCGCTTGCAATCGCAACCTCGTGAAAGCGTTCGTTTATCGTGATCAGTACCGGTTCTCGTCCCGCCAAGTCCACGTCCCGCGTTTGGACATATATAACGATCGTTTGCATGCGTCAGCGTCGCGTGAGCTTCGCATGAACCGTTAATTAAAATCCTCCTCGGAAATGCTAAAAGATTGTTAATGTCGCGAGCTCCGCGCGGTCTTGTTATTGCTCGGTCGAGAGCCGGTAACCGATTCCCACTTCTGTTTTGATGAGCCGGGGCGCATTCTCGCGCGCCTCAAGCTTCTTCCGCAAGTGGGTGACGTAGACGCGAAGATACTGAGCCTGACTTTCAGCCTTCTCTCCCCAAACGGTGCGAAGTAATTGCCGATGAGTTACGACTTTCCCGGCGTTTTGCACCAGCACACGCAACAATGAGTACTCAGTTGGCGTTAGCCTGATTTCCACGCCACCGACTTTCACCTG
>DASXOI010000248.1:0-1501 GCA_036494375.1 Candidatus Udaeobacter sp. | reverse complement strand
CGATCCCTCGGATTACTACGGTTATCCCGACGGCTACGAAGACTATCCTTACGACAGTTCCGACTCTAACACCCAGGACCCATATAGCTACTACAGTGGCTACACTGCCCCAGCTGAAAGTAGCAACGGAGTTGTCAGCTCCGTCCAGTCGCAACTGGCGAAACATGGATATTACCGCGGCGCGATCGATGGAGTTGCTGGAGACGAAACCCAGGCCGCTGTCGCTCGTTATCAAGAGGACAATGACTTGAGCGTAACAGGGACAGTTACGGCGTCGACGCTTCAATCGCTCGGCTTAGCAGGAAGATGAGCTGACGAGAATAGCGTCTCGTCACCATGAAATTCGCAAACACAACAAATGAAGGAAACAAATGAAAAACGGAAAGCTAAATGGGAAAGTTGCATTCGTTACCGGCGCTAATCGCGGTCTTGGTCTCGAGACCGCACGTGAGCTCGGCGAGCAAGGCATCGCTGTCGTTCTCGGATCACGGGATCCGAAAAAAGGCGAAGCTGCGGCCGCGAAGCTTCGCGACCAAGGCATAACGGCCGAAAGCCTGGGTTTTGATGTTACCAAGTCGCAGGACCATCAGAAGGCTTACGATTACTTCGCCAAAAAGTACGGGCGGCTGGATGTTCTCGTTAATAACGCCGGCGTTTTGAAGGAAAGCCAAATTTCGGCAACTGGTTCAGGGCCAAACCCCGTCAGCGCGGTGTCCCCGGAAATTTTGCGCGAAACGTTCGAAACAAATTTCTTTGCGCCCGTCGCGTTGACCAAAAAGCTTTTGCCGCTCATACGCAAAGCGCCGGCAGGACGAATTGTGAATGTTTCCAGCATCCTGAGTTCTCTCACGCTCCATTCCGATCCGAACTCGCCGATTTACGCGTTCAAGACTTTCGCTTACGACGCGTCGAAAGCTGCGCTAAATGCGTTCACGGTGCATCTCGCCTACGAATTGCGCGACAACAAGATCAAGGTGAACTCCGCGCATCCCGGCTGGGTGAAGACCGAAATGGGCGGGCCCAACGCGCCGATGGAACCCAGCGAGGGAGGCAAGACGAGTGCGCAACTTGCCACACTCGCCGACGACGGCCCGAACGGCGGGTTCTTCCATCTCGGCCAACCACTTCCCTGGTAAAAATCACCAAATGAAAGGAGCAAAATGAAAAATGGAAAGCTAAACGGAAAAGTTGCAGTAGTGACGGGAGCGTCGAAAGGAATCGGCGCGGGCATTGCCAAACAATTCGCGGCCGAAGGCGCGAGCGTAGTCGTTAACTACGCTTCGTCCAAGACCGATGCGGACAAAGTTGTAGATGAAATCACCAAACGCGGCGGGAAAGCCGTCGCGGTGCAAGGCAACGTTTCGAAAAAAGCGGAAGTTGAAAAGCTCTTTGCCGCAACCAACAAAACGTTCGGCAAGATCGACATCCTGGTCAACAACGCCGGCGTTTATGAATTTGTGCCGCTCGAAGAAGTGTCCGAGCAACAGTTTCACAGAATGTT
>DASXOI010000247.1:0-9850 GCA_036494375.1 Candidatus Udaeobacter sp. | reverse complement strand
GCAATGAAAATGTGGTCGACATGATCATTGTTGATGACGGATCGTCCGAAGCCGAAACCATCAAGATTCTCGACGAGCTCGCGAAGACGGGCCACTGCGTCATGTCTCAGCCGCACCGGGGCTTGGCTGCTGCTCGCAACGCCGGTATTCGACTGGCCAAAGGCGAATTTCTTTTGTTATTGGATAGCGACGATCATCTTCTAGATGTCTATTTGAAAGAAGGCGTATCTCTCCTAACACGGAATGCAACTGTAGGAGTAATTTACTCGGACGCAGAATACTTCGGGGAGAAGAGTGGCCGGTGGCAGATGCCGGAATTCAATTTGTTGTCGTTGATCCGGGAAAATGTTATCGGCGATTGTGTTCTCTTCCGAAAGAAGCTGTGGGAAGAAGTGGGCGGATACGATGAACGGATGCCTTGGGAGGGATGGGAGGATTGGGATTTCTGGCTCCGGGCAGTCCATCGCGGTGCGAGCTTTGTCCATCTTGCTAAGATTGGCTTCGATTATCGTGTGCGAAACGATTCGTTAAGGGTAAAGGTGCATGAACATGCTTCAGATCTCGTTAATTATATTTTCGGTAAGCCGGAAATGGCTTGTCACAGGTTGGTGCGCGAAATGGATGAGCAAGCGCGCATTTTGCGGACGGGAATCCAAAGCATGGAAGATTTAGTCCGATGCACGCAACGTTCGCGGAGCTACCGGTTGGGGCGCGGCTTACTTGCTCCAGCGCGATTGTTACGAAAACTTTGGGGCGGTTTTTGCTGAGAAGATGCTTCGGCGTGTCCCAGTAGTTTGACGTCAAACAGATTGTGGTGTGCGTCCCTTCTCGTTTGTAAGATTACTGGTTGATCCGCTAACCACTGTGTCCGCCAGAAGCATAGAGAACTGCCGGCAATCAAATCTTTAAAACGTTAATGCATGATGCGAGTTGCTGAACAAAACGCCTCCGATCGACCCACGATTAGCGTGGCGGTGATCACTTACAATCACGAGCAGTTCATCGCTCAGGCGATTGAAAGTGTGCTAATGCAGGAGACGGCATTTGTGGTTGAATTGATCATTGGGGAGGATTGCTCCACGGACGGCACCAGACGAATCGTGCAAGCGTATGCCGCGAAATATCCCAACGTGATCCGTGCCCTCCTGCCAGAAAAAAATCTTGGGATGGCGAGGAACTATGATGCGGTGTGGCAGTCTTGCCGGGGAAAATACATTGCATGGCTGGAAGGGGACGACTATTGGCGGACGCCGCAAAAATTGCAAAAGCAAGTGGCCTTGATGGAAGCTAATCCGCATTATTCCATGTGCGGCACCACGACCCAATTCGTTTCCACTTCAAGTGATGGCGCCGAAAAAGATGCCGGAGAGCTGGAACCGGCCGTGCTTAAGTTGGAATATGACCTGTCTGATTTCCTGACGCACTACCCCATGCATACCAGCAGCATGCTGCTGCGGCGCGAGTTCGTGGAATTTCCGGATTGGCTCAACGGGTTGGTGATGCTGCGCGATACCTGTGTGTTTGCACTCTGTGCGGAAAAAGGTCCCGTCGGATATTTAAGCGAAGTCGTGTCTTGCTGGCGGATTCATCCAGGAGGGCTTTGGACCACCAAGTCGGAAACAGATCAACTGCAGTGCAATCAAAAGGCGATTGATCTTTTAGACGCTCATTTTGGCGGCCGCTATCATCGGCTCTTGAGGATGCGAGAATACCAAGTCTGGCGGAGAGCGCTCCGCAGTCTCGCGGAGAGCGGAAAATATCGGGAGGCAAGACGCTTATACTGGGAGTCCGCATCACGTCTGGTGCAGTTGACGCCGTTAAAAGTGTTAGCCTTGGGTTGCGCTGTATATGGAGGATACTGGTGTCTCCACTGTTGGAACCGACTGACGATGTTATTAGCCATTCGGACGAGGGTGAGGCGGTTGATCGGCCGCGGCTCGCAGCGATCGTATCAACGCCACACCTAATCGTGGAAAACGCGGGGCGCGCTGGCGCATGCCCTGACAAACGTTATCTTATTCCGCAAATCAGCTATGATTAGTTTTCGGCGATTTGTGGTTTCGATATTGCCTGGTCCAGTGCATTCCGCATTGAGGCCGTCGTGGCGGCGATTTTTTCGTCTTAACAGGCGAGCCCGCGAATGGTGGATACCTTTCATGGTCTGGATCCTGTGGCTGGCTTTGCAATGCGTTCGGCGCCGAAAGAGAGCCGTTGTCGTTTGCCGGTTCGGCGGGATAGGCGACGTGCTTTGCATCTTACCGATGTGCGATGAGATTCGTCATCGTCACCGTGGGCAGATGCTTGTTTTTGTGACTGCGGCAGTTTGGCGGGAGGTCGTTGTAATATCTCAATCGGCTGATCTGGTATATTCGAATAAATGGTGGGTTCACCCGCGTACCCTTCCAACGAACATCAAGCTGTTTGGTTTAGTGGACGCAATTTACAACCCTAAAACCACCTACGAGCAAGTGCACAACGCCGGGATGAGGCGCCATCTTGCAGATGATTTCGCTGCATCTTGTGGCTTTGCGCTTACAACGCGTGAAACGAAGCTTCATCCCTCACCTGACTTGATCAAAGGGACGTGTATTGAGTACGGATTGGACTACAAAGGGACCGGGCAGCGTTTGCTCATCGGCATCAATCCAGGTCCCACCTGGCGTGTGAAGGAATGGGAAGCCTCCAACTGGCAGAAGCTGATCAACAAAATTCACGCAGAGTACGATGCTGTGATCATACAATTCGGGTTTAACACAGGGGATGGGTCTTCTGAATACGACAAACTGACGGACGTGAAATTATTGGCAGGTCGGCTCAGAGGGGAAGAACTCCTGGCGCTGGTTACCAATTGCGATCTCATCATTTCGATTGATTCGGGCCCTGTGCATCTGGCGGGAGCCGTTGGCACGCCCGTTATTGGATTATTCGGACCTCTGGATCCGGCATTAATATTGCCGCCGAACGCGCAGGCCGTTGGCTTGTTTGGTCATGTCCCTTGCTTGTTTTGTCATAACCGAACCCCAATTATCCATTGGCGCGACGGATGTCCCAATGACATTGCGTGTATGAAAAAACTCGATTGTGAAACAGTTTTTGAAGCAGTGAAATCCATGCTGCCGCAGAACAAAAACTCGGAAGTTAAAGAGCCGTTCGCGGTATTCGATTGAAACCAGGCACTGTCATGTTGAGCGAAGCGAAACATCTCTGGCCTATTTCCGTTGCGAGTGTTGATCAAAAATCGATCCGAGATTCTTCTCCCGCGACTGCGGGATCAGAATGACATTATGACCCTTTCGGAGCTGATGCGCAGCCGCCGGGACAACTGTTTATGATGGCCTTCGGGCCAAGGGACTGATGCAACGCTTTCTCCGTCGGTTTTTAGCTAACTGCATCGTGTTGAGAAAAGAAAACGTCGCTACTTGGTGATGCTCCCGCATGACAGTTAAACGTCGCGTTCTGCTCGTAAGCATTGTGCCACCACGAAACGATTGTGGGGTGCGCATCGTCATGTACCGGCACTTCATCGACCGAAGCCCATTTGAATTACACGTCGCCAGCAACGCAGATTTCGCTGAAGGACTTGTGATACACACGCAATTGCGGCTGCCATATCTCGTTCATCGATTGAGAAAGAGCCGATTCGGTGTGCAATTGGCTGCGTGGATCATCGACTATGAAAATTTTATCTGGCCGCTGACAACTAATGACGCGCTGGAGGAGGCGGTGGAGAAATTCCAGCCCGAAGTGATACTTACGCTCGCCGAATGTGGATTGTGTCACATCGCTCGAAAAACGGCACAACGACACAGAATACCGCTGGCAGGACTCTTTCTTGACTGGTTTCCCGTCATGCAAGGTCATTACGGTCACAAGTCGACGCAGCGGATTCTGAGCCAACGTTACCGCGAGCTCTATGCCGCATGCGATTTGGCATTTTGCACCAGCGATGGCATGCAGGAGTTGCTCGGCCCTCATCCAAACGGTCACGTGATTTACCCCATGCCCGGGAGACATGTTTTGCCGGAAAAAACGTGGCCGCGCAGCGGAAAATTTCGTGTGGTATACGTCGGCTCGGTGGAAAATTTTTATGGGCGGATGCTGTGCTCACTGATCGAACGGATCGAAGCGTCGAGCGATTTGGAAATCATCGTGGTCGGGCCGAATGCCGATTGGCCAAAGCAACTCCGTGAGCGCGCGGTAGCCAATGGCACCTATCTGGGCTTCAAACCACCGGAAGAAGCTGCCGAGGTGCTGGCCAGCGCCGACGCGCTGCTATCAGTGATGAGCTTCGAGAAAGAGCATGAACTTTTCATGCGCACGAGTTTTACAACCAAATTCCTCGACTACGTTTCATTTGGAAAACCTGTGATTCTTTGGGGACCAGAGTATTGCACGCCTGTGCGTGTTGCTCGCGAGCACGGCGGGGCTGCGTTCGTCTCCTCCGCCGACGCTACAGCGGTGGTCTCGCTTTGCCATAAAATCGCCGGAGATAGGGAGTTGAACGAGAAGCTCTCGAGAGAGGCGTTGCACCTGCATCACACGCTGTTTAATCCCGATCGGTTGCAAGAGGTATTCGTCCAGAAAATAACCGAGTTGGTCAATGGATGAGATTAATGTGATTCTCATTTCTTCAGTTCGGCCTGAGAAAAGTATGTCTTCCTCAGTGCTACTGCATCGGCATCTTATAAACCGGCGCGGTATTCGACTGCACATTTTGCCCGCTGAACATCACGAGATCGTCCACAGCCGTTTCCATTCCAAGATTGTCCCGCGACTAATGCGAACGCCAGCGCGACGGTGGGCAGCCGACATCGATTACCTGATGCACAGCACACTGCCATTAGAGAAACGCCTGTCCGCGCCGCGTGCTAGGGCGCGGACAGTTGTTATGACGCTGGCACACGGCAGCGGCTGCTGGGTGGCGCAGCGCTACGCGAGGCGATATCGAGTGCCGTTGATCGTGCGATTTGATGACTGGTGGCCCGACATCGCTGAAGTTCATAATCCAGTGCGCAAGCAACTAGAGCAGCGATTTCTTGAGCTCCATCGAACGACTGATCTTAGCCTGTGCATCAGCGAAGGAATGCTTAAAGCATTAGGCCCGCATCGCAACGCGCGCGTTATATTGCCGATTCCTGATGTCGAGCCGATCGGGCCGTCAACGTCGAATGATTCGGCGGATGAGTTTCGCATTGGCTACGCTGGCAACATGTTTGATTACAGCGATATGCTGTACGATCTGGCTCAGCTAGCACTTAAACAGACTGACGTGCGGATCGAATTCAGGGGACGCCCGAGATGGCCACAAACACTAATTGCCGAAATGACACAGCGTCATTTACTGCACGATTTCGACTGCGGACCACCCTTTGATGAATGGCTGGGTTCCTTCAACGCGTACTTAGTCGTGATGTTTTTTGATGCAGCACGGCGGCGCCGCGCCGAAACATCCTTTGCGACAAAGCTTGTCGATTACTCGCGGGCAGGCCAGCCAGTTGTCATCTGGGCGCCGGAAACATCTGCTGTGGTGCAGTGGGCAAAAAAAAGTAAAGCAGCACTTTGCGTCACGGAGCCCGATGCTCGCGCGCTGCTGTCTGCGCTCGTGCACTTAAAAAGGGACAAAGCGTTGCAACTGGAACTCGCTGCGCGAATGCGGCGCGCTTACGAGACTGATTTTTCGCCAGTCAAATTGCAGCAGCAATTTCTTGAGGGCTTAAATTCCGTCATTTGACGAGTTGAATGTTTGCGGCTGCAAAAAAGTTACCTGTTAGCTCGAGAAATTTTTGCAAGTCAGCCGACGCGTCCAAATGAAGATTTTTCTCTCCTCGTGCGTCGGGCCAGCGGCCGAATCTGTTTATTGCGCGGAGCTGGGCCGGCTTGCCGGCCTCTGTCGCACGGAAGATTTGAAATTGGTTTCGGCACCAGAAACTGCCGACCTGATTTTGATCGTAGACATCTTTGAAGCCGATTTGTATGCCGGCCTGCGGCGAAATCGGATTTGGCAACAATGGCCGGAAAAATCGTTCGCCTATTGCGAAGACGATTGTCCTCCGACTTTTTTGCATGGACTTCATAGCTCGGCGAGTAAGGCACTTTCAAGAAGCGGCCGTTTTCAAGGCTGTGCCTATCCAGTCCACCAGCATTGCTATCCGAACGCCCGCCCGTCGGTAGCGAAAATAGCGGCCACGCCCAAAGACCTGCTGTTTTCATTTGCGGGACGCGCCAGTCATCGGGTGCGCCGGCAACTCTTCGCTCACAATTTTAACGGCGCGGATGTGCTTGTCGAAGACACTTCGAGTTATAACCACTTTGCAGGTCACAACGAAAGTGATCGTGCGCGCGCCCGGCTGCCTTATTGGGAAATGGCCAGTCGTTCGAAATATGCGCTGTGCCCGCGAGGAGCCGGCACATCCACCATGCGCATTTTTGAAATGATGGAGGCATGCATCGCCCCTGTGATTGTGGCGGACGATTGGCTGCCGCCGCTGGGGCCATCATGGGAGAAATTCGCGCTCTTTGTCCCCGAGAGTGAAATCAGGTCGATTTACGAAAAGGTGAAGACGCACGACAGCGAATTCGCCGATCGTGGCCGCCTCGCTCGTCAGGCATGGGAACAATATTTTTCACCGGAAAATTATTGGAGCTTCCTCCTGCGTTCGATTCGCCGGATTCAGGAAAATCAAAGATGCCCAGAGTTAATTTACGCCAGAAGCTTACCGCTGCTGGCTGTTCAAGAATGGGGCCGACAGCGGCGGATTCGTACCAGCATCCGCTTGAAAAGCGGGTTGAAGAAGTGCCTTCAAAAAGTTAATGCCGGTAGTCTGCGTTATGCCGCGATTCTGCACTGAGCTTACGAGCGACTGTCGCCCGGCTGAACAGCCTGGCACGATTGACGGTTGCACAACAGCGAAGAACGCGTACCGCAATTGGCCCTGAGCTACCAGTGAACGGATTCCTGCGAGCACAGCTTCGTTATCTGGTGCGAACACTGCCGTATCGGCACAGCTGGCGCCACAAACTCTGGACAATAGCGCAGACCGTGCAGCTGTTCGTGGGCTACATTCGCTTAAAGCTCGCACTGCGATTCAGTCGGCGGGCAGCGCCCATCCGTGGTAAGACGTGCGTCGTAGTGCTTCTGACGCACAATCGTCCCCAAAACATGCGGCTTCTTGTGAAAGGCGCACTGCGGAATCGATTTGTTACACGGGTCATTGTATCTAACAGCAATCCGCAAGTTAAAATTCGAGACTGGATCGCATCCACAGACTCGCGGTTGACACTCGTCGATGAAACAACGCCCACACAACCGGGTCACCGATTTGTTCTCGCTAGAAAGAGTGGAGCAGAGTACGTCCTCTCGATCGATGACGATATCTTTCTCACTCCCCGGCAGTGGAAGAATTTTTTTGAATTCCTTCTCGCTGACGAGAAGTGCCCGCACGGAATAATTGGACAGGATTATCGCCCCGGCACCAAGTCTTCCAATGGCAGCCCTTTTCATCATCTGACGGAGCGAGACACAGAAGTGGATGTGCTGATCGGGGCATATGCGTTCAGGCGAGAACATTTAAAACGTGTCTTCGATTTGGCTGCGAAGATCGGCTTCTCGGATCTCTCACAAGTTCGGAATGGTGAGGACATTTTGCTTTCCTTTAGTGGCATAACGCGACCACACATTCATCCACTGAAACCGGCATTGTTCTGTGCGTCCGAAGGTCTTCCCGGTGTAGCTTTATGGAAAACTCATGATGATTTTTGGGACGAACGTATCCGCGTGTTTGAGAAAGTTCGAGACGCATGGCCTGCGATGAAAACTCTGTGGCTGGAGGGGCCGGAAAGAGATGAAAAGTGAACCCCATCCTTGGCCTGGGCAGATGCAATCGAAGTGATCAGTGGAGTTTGATAGATAAGGGCATGTGATGCTAAGCACATTAAAAAAAGTCATTCCGCTGTCGTGGCGAGATCGCTTGCGGCCCCAATGGAAAATGCTGCAGGAAGAGTGCAAGGAGCTAGTTTTTCCGCTGCAACATAACGCGGCGCGCACAAAGAAAAGCGGATTGCAAGCCGCCGCTAACTTGAAAGAGGCTTTCCGGTTCGCGCAAACCGAGTTCTTCATTTGCCAACACAGTGGGGAGATCCTACCCGCCTTGCAGTATATCCAAGGCATCAAACCAATCGTGGTCGGAGAGGTGGGCACCCTCAATAGCGGAAATGCGTTTCTCTTTTTGCAGGCATTCAGTGAACTTCGCACACTGATTGCAGTGGATTTGCATGTAAGGAATCGAGCAAAACTCCGGTTTTATGCCCCGGTGTCGGCGACCATTCATTGTATACACGGCCATTCGTGCGCTCCACAAACCACCCGACAAGTTCGGCGGGCATTGAATGGACGGAAGTTCGATTTCATGTTTATCGACGGCGATCATGAATACGATGGGGTGAGGGCGGATCTGTTACAATACGGTCCGTTGGTGCGGGCTGGTGGGCTGGTAGGGTTCCACGATATCGTACCTGACCATTTCGTGCGCTACGGCAGGCAAGGAGCAGCCTATGCAGGCGATGTCCATTTGCTTTGGAGCCAACTCAAAGCCAGATGTCGCACTAGTGAGTTCATTGTTGATCCAGATCAGAACGGGGCTGGGATTGGACTAGTGGAGTGGGGCGAGAATATGACGCCTATTCTGGCGGAAGTGGCGAACCTGAAAAAGAATGACGCGTGAAATGACTCTGGCCTGTCATCCGATCGTCGACACCCTGTGGTAAATTCCACAAGCCTAAGAGCGCCGCCGCGTACGCCGAGCTGTACAAATCTTCATCGACAGGCCAATGATTAACCGTCGCTGATCACAAACTTGTCGGAAGTCTAGATACTGATGAACGAGTCTTTGAAGAATCTTTTAAGACCAGTTATTCGACCTGTTAAGCGCGCATTGCGACCTCTGCTACACTCGCGGCGTCCTCCATTGTGCGAAAACGTAGTGGTGTGGTCCCTCGATGCGGGCTATCCGGTGAAACGGATTCACGAACCGTTTTTGTTGGATCTGCCGATCCCGATTGGTTGCGACACAGATCGAAAAGCAGCAGCTCTATTTGACGGCCAAAGCCACTTCGGTCTTCCGGCGCAATTTTTAATTTGTCTTCCCGGAGGTGGCGTGCCGGGTTCCGCCGGTCTTACAACTATGCCGAGCGGAGAGTTTCTCGTCGAAAGCGTATGTAGACCACAATATCTATTAGACAGCCCGACATATCGTTCGCGACTACCACTTAAGAAACGATGGTTAGAGGGAGATTGGTATAATCTTACCAGTTTTTTTGGTGGTAACTATGGACATTGGTTTTGGGAAGATCTTCCCCGACTGTTTGCTGCGTTACCCCATTTACCACGTTCTACAAATTTTTTGGTACCAGCTTCTTTGCCGGCGTACCAAAGAGATTCGTTATCGTTGCTCGGAATTACTCCTGAGCGGCTTGTGCCGCAGGATCCTCCGAATCTTTACACAAAATGCGAACGTTTGTGGTTTGCTACGCCATTGGGCAATCAGGATTGGGCGGTCACTGCGCCCGATATTGTTCATCAGATGAGCCAAAGTCTTGTTCGAGGGATTGGTGAGCCCTCAAGCGAAGATCCCAAAAGGGTCTATGTATCCCGCGAGGGACTGGCAAGCAGAAGACTAATCAATGAGATCGACCTGCTTCGGACAATTCAGAGTTTTGGCTTCCAAGTGGTAAGACCGGAGTCCTTGTCGCTGGCTGACCAGATACGAACGTTCAAAGATGCTGAAGTTGTGCTGGGCGCGTTTGGTGCAGGACTGACAAATATGTTATTTAGCAGACCGCGATCGATGATATT
>DASXOI010000246.1:0-33425 GCA_036494375.1 Candidatus Udaeobacter sp. | reverse complement strand
CGAAGCCGATCGCTCTCAGTTGCTCAGCGAGCGATTTCGCCTGCTCAGTCGTGAGCTCCACCAGCGGCGGCCGCACCCTGGCCCATTCCGAATCATTCGCGTAGATCGCAATCGCCTGTTTTAACGCCGCGATCATCGACGGAAACTTCCTGCTGCTGAAAAGTTCGCGCACGAGGTTTAGACGCGCCTGTTCGATTTCGAGATCTACATCCGCGGAGACAACGGACGCTACAGTGTACAACTGGTGAATCGCTGCCGGATTCACGTTTGCCGTGGCGGAAATCGTGCCGGCACCGCCGTTGCGCATATTATCCAATAGGAACGTTTCGCTGCCGACGAACACGTCGAACCCAACTCGATCCGAACGGTCGCTGTCTGCAAACGCGTTGAGAAACATTTTGGTGTTATTCCAATCGCCGGAGCTGTCTTTCATTCCGGCGATCGTGCTGGGATAAGCTTTCAGGAGACGCTCGACCAATCTGGGTGTGATCCCGACGACCGCTACCGGCGGAATATGGTATAGATAAATTCGAAGACGTGGATCACCGACGCGTTGCACCACTTCGCTGAAGTAACTGCAGAGACCTTCTTCGCTGACGTCCTTGTAATAAAACGGTGGCAACATTAGCACACCGGCGCAACCGTGTTTAAGCGCATGTGCCGTAAGCGCGACCGTCTCGGAGATCGAACAGCAACCAGTGCCCGGCATCATGCGCGACGGATCGATGCCGGCTGCGATCAGCGCATCGAGCAATGAGATTCGCTCGTCTGTCGACATCGAGTTCGCTTCGCTTGTCGTGCCAAACGGAGCGAGCCCGCAGTTCTGCGAAACCAACCATTGGCAATGCCTGATGAACCGTTCTCGGTCAGACGCAAGATTGGCCGTGAACGGCGTCACGACTGGCGCGAGCACACCCCGGATCTGGGCGCGGTTTGAATCATGAACGACAAGACTCATGCGAATGATACGTTGCGCGCAATAACGCTGATTAGGAAATCGAAATGAAATTTATAATAAGTACCGTCGCTCTCGGCGGTGCCGCGATCATTGTCGTGGCTAGTGCTGTGAGGCCGCAGTCTGCGACAGCGGCTACAGCTGAACCGACAGCGCTGCCCAAACAATCAGAAATCGATTCAGCGGGTCGGCTCTTTCAGGCAGGCAAGTTTGCCGAGGCTGGCAAACTTTATTCCCAAATCGTCGCTCGAAATCCTAAAGACTATTCTGCAATCCTCCAACTGGGTCGCATCGCGTTGCTTTCGAACCGGCTCAATGACGCGCAGAAATGGCTTGAAAAGGCCATAAGCCTGCGGCCGGGTGACGCCGACGCAAAGATCATGCTGGCCGAGGCGCTTTATCGCCGCGACGATTTTCAAAACGCAGCGGTCGCGCTGAGCGACGTCGATGTGAGCAACAACAAACTGATTCGTGAGCAGTATCCGACGCTGAATGTTGCGATGTTCGAGAGCTTCAAAGGCCAGACGCCCTATGAATTGAAAGGCAACGTAGCAAATGCGCATGTTAAGTTCGTGAAGACCGATCCGCTTCCGCTGGTCAATGTGCGAGTAAACGGTGGCAAGGAAGTCACCTTCTTTATCGATACCGGGGGTTCGGAGGTCACGCTCGACACTGATTTCGCGAAGGAGCTTGGCATCCCGCAATTCGGCGCAGTACAAGGCACTTTTTCCGGCGGGCAGCACGCTGAGGTTCAGCTTGGGCGGGTTGAGTCACTGACACTAGGCGATTGGACAATTAACAACGTGCCGACGGCAATGCTTCCTCTGCGCCAGCTTTCAGAAGGGTTTGGCGTGAAACAAATCGATGGAATTATCGGAACCACTCTGTTTTACCATTTTCTGACCACGATGGATTATCCGCACGGCGAGCTTGTGCTGCGCCGCAAAGATGCAAAGAGCTTGGAAGAGTTTAAGGCAGAGTCTTCCGGCAAGAGAGTCACAGTTCCCATGTGGATGGCCAGCGATCATTTCATGGTGGGCTGGGGTCGCGTGGAGAGGCTCCCGCCCACGCTCCTCTTCGTTGATACAGGTCTGGCGGGCGCGGGTGTTAAACTTGCGGAGTCGATTATCAAGGAAGCCGGGATCAAGCTCCAGGAAAACAAAGCTACTCAAGGCGCCGGCGGAGGCGGGGCACTGAAGACCGTGCCTTACACCGTGCATCAACTTTCGTTCGGAGACATAAAGGAAGAAAACGTCCCGGGTCTTTATGATGGGCCGTTCCCGTGGCAATACATGTTCGGCTTCCATCTCGCGGGCATGGTCGGCCACGATTTTTTCAAGCCCTACGCGGTCACCTTCGATTTTCAGAACATGCAGATTTTTCTGCAATAGAAACGCTGAACTGGATTCGCAAATTTCCGGCTGCGGAGAACGTCTTACTGATTCTATTTTCGACCAGGCAGGCAATTCTCGATAGCCGTCTTAAGAAAGCGACTTAATCGCGCAAACCTGAGGTTATAAATCACGCGCGTTGAACGTATCGCCCTGGCTGAGATCGCCCGTCTCGTAACCGCGGCGGAACCAGCGAACGCGTTGTTCCGACGTGCCGTGAGTAAATGAATCGGGTACGACGTAACCGCGCGATCTTGACTGGAGCCTGTCGTCGCCAACCGCATTAGCCGCGCGGATTGCTTCTTCAATATCGCCGGCTTCCACAACATGTTTGACCCGGTCGGCGTAACGCGCCCAAACGCCGGCGAGAAAATCTGCCTGCAGCTCGAGCCGAACAGAGAGCCGATTAGATTCCGCTTCGCTGGCCCGACGGCGCGCTGCATCCACGCGATCGGTAATGCCGAGCAGTTTCTGCACGTGATGTCCAACTTCGTGGGCAATAACGTAGGCCTCTGCGAAATCGCCTCCTGCACCCAAGCGTTCCTGGAGCTGACGGAAAAATCCGAGATCGATGTAAACTTGTCGATCTTGCGGACAATAGAACGGACCGGTCGCTCCCCTGGCGAAGCCACAGCCGGACTGAATCAGATCCGTGAAGAGCACCAGCCTCGGCTCCTCGTACTTTCGGCCCATTTGTCGGAAGACATCGTTCCACGCGTCTTCTGTATCGGCGAGAACAACCGCGACGAATTTCGATGCGTCATCGCGTGGCGCTTGAGTATTGACCTGCGCGGGCGGCGATACTTGCGCCTGCTGCTGCGCATTAAACAGCGCCTGAGGATCTCCGCCCAGCAGGAGATAAAGAACTACCAGAACGACGGTGCCAATTCCGCCACCCATAACGAGGCGTCCCCCGCCAGACCCGCGAGCGTCTTCAACATTTTCGCTTTCTCTTTGTCCTTGCCAAAGCATCTATCCCGTATCGTTCCCCGCGATTCACTTGCGTCTACTGAGTCCAGGATTGTCAGTGCCGCGCGACTGAAACGTCTGGATTGTTGACCTTTGAACATCCGGCATCCGACATCTGACATCGGACGGCTGACACAGTAGATTACTTGGTGAAGCCGTCGCTCACCGGAATCATCCTGGAAGAACTGGCAGATTTTCTCCGCGAACGCGGCGTGCCTGTGTATCGCGCGAAACAGATCACCGACTGGATTTACAAAAAACGCGTCGGCTCGTTCGACGCGATGACAGATCTGCCTAACGAGTTGCGCGCTCAGCTCACAGCGGAATTTGACATACCGAACACAGAAGTCGTCCGCGTCCTTGGCTCGAAGGATACCACGCAGAAATTTCTCTTCCGCTTACGCGACCAAAACCTGATCGAGTCGGTCCTCATTCCAGCGTCGCCTGCACTTTATAGTCAACCCTCAGATCGCCGGACAATTTGCGTTTCCAGCCAGGTCGGCTGCGCTTATCGCTGCAAATTTTGCGCGAGCGGATTGGAAGGTTGGACGCGCAATCTTGATGCAGCCGAGATGGTGCAACAGCTCATAGCCGTCGAAGAGGAGAGCGGAGAAAAAATCGACAATGTCGTCTTCATGGGGATGGGCGAGCCGCTCGCCAACCTGAAGAATCTTCTATGCGCAATTCGCATCATCAATGCGCCATGGGGCCTCGGCATCGGCGCCCGCCACATTACCGTTTCCACCAGCGGACTCGCCCCCCAAATTCGCGAGCTGGCTAACGAGCCCACCCAGTTTCGTCTCGCCCTTTCGCTACATGGCGCCACCGACGAAGTGCGCAGCCAGATCATGCCAGTTAATCGCAAGTATCCACTAAAGGTCTTACTCGAAGCTTGCGGTTACTACGTGGCGAGGAAACGAAGGATGATGTTTGAATACATTCTTATCGCAGGCATAAATGACACTGACAAACAGGCCGGCGAGTTGGCCAAGATTGCGCGTCGGTTGTCGGCGAAGATCAATCTCATTCCATATAACACCGTCGAAGGCCTGGAATGGTCGCGCCCCTCGCGCGCGCGGCAGGAAAAATTTCAATCGATTCTACGGCAGCACGGTGTGGTCGCCACCTTGCGTCGTGAGAAAGGCCATGACATTGCCGCTGCCTGCGGTCAGTTACGCCTGCAAACAAAGCGAGCCGAACGCGAGGACCGGCTTTCAGTCTGACCGAATTGAAAAACGAAAAGCCGCCAGGGCCATCAGCGCCCCGGCGGCTTCTCAGAGTCTAACGTTCTAATCTCGTCTAATCACTTCGGCGCGCCCGGCAGTCGCGCCCTAACAACTTAGCTCATCCCGAGGGAGTCGAGCGTCGGCTCGTCGATAGCCGCTGTTTGAGTGAGTCCTTGTTCGGCCTGGTAGGCGGTTAGCGCTTCCCGAGTTAACGGGCCGAGCAATCCATCCACCTCACCCTTGTAATAGCCCATCTCTTGTAGCACACCCTGCACGTCGGCGATCACTTTGTCCGGCGGCTCAGCATGTTGACCGGCATAGATCGGCCCATCGTAGGCATAATATTGGGCTGAAGGACTGTAACCCCACGCTGGAAACCAGTAGCCATTGTTGAAATAATAGTAACCGCCACCGATCAGCTCAACACGGTTGTAATGTGAGTGATACCACCCCTGGTCGTGCCATTCCGGATGGTACGAGCGGAATACCTGATAATGCTGACCTTGCCAGTGATCGCTTCCTTCGATGTGATGGTTCTGGTTGAAGGTAACTGCCGGAATCTGCTGCGGCTTCGGCTGCGCACGAAAGTTCGTGTGTTGCGATTTGATCTGCTGCACCTGCTCCGGAGCTGGCCTCTTCGCCTTGCCCGCTACATTAGCCTGCACATTGTGCTGGCCGGTTGCCGCACCTGATTGAGTTGCATCTGCCGCACCGGCGTTCGACGGCGGTGGCTGCTGTGGGGCTGCCTTTGGAGCCGCGGCCTGACCCTTCGTTCCTTTTCTTCGCTGCTCAATCCGCTGTTGTCTCTCAGTGGGTGTCGACCTGCCGACAGATTCCCCCGAAACATTTGTTTTCGGGGTAGTCGCAGATTGCTGGTGCGTCGAAGCATTGTGGCCTTTTCCAGGCTCATTCGTAGCTGCGTGTTCATGCACAGCCCCCTGTTGTTTCATTGCACCGGCGTCATGGGTAGCCCCATGTTGCTGCGTTGCTCCCGGATGCGTTGCGGGCGCGGGCTGCGGCTTTGGCTGTGCTCGGGTCGCGTGCGTTTTTTCCGGGGCGTGCTTATTCGGTGATTGCTGTTCGACTGGCTGTTGGCCCAAGGTTGCTCCAGCCAGTGCCAATGAACTGCCTATCAATAAACTGGTAAGTTTTTTCATAATCATGTTTGGTCGTTGGACGTTCGCGATCTATTCAGCTTCTTCTTGTATTTTCCTTAGCCGCGCACTCGCGAATCTTTCGGAGGTTTACGCGGTATGGACCGCCTCACTTAGTTCGTGCGATCTCGCCTATCTGGTTCCCCCTGATTACAACTCGATAAGCGGCGCTGCTCTCTACTTATCTCTTATTTTCCTTCTAATTTTTCGCCGTGGCATCCATCAGCGCGTTCGAATCCGAAGCGATTCAAAAGGGAAGAATTCAAAAAACTGTGGTCATCGAGGTGGCCACCATAGTTGAAAGGGGAAAAAATTTTATGAACTTATCTGTCGAAACAAAAGTGGCGATCGCAGTAGCAACGAGCTTCGTCGTGTTGATGGTTGGCGCCATGGCTCAAGGGTAGCGAAGGCAGCGTCTGTCCGGCTTTCCGCCTTTGAGGGTCAGGAGCGAGTAACTCGCGCGCAACAAACGATTTAAATTGATCCTAAAAGTTGCTCGTTATAAACAAAAGAGCCGCATGAGGAATACATCATGCGGCTCTCAACACAGCTTCAAGCAGTTACACCAGGCCGAGCGTGGCAAGGGTCGGCTCATCGATTGCTGATGTGACGGAGAGACCGTTATCAGCTTGGTAGGCTGCAATAGCTTCCCGAGTCATCGGACCAAGGATTCCATCGATGGGTCCATCGTAATAACCGGCGCGTGCCAATTGTTCCTGAACATTGACCGTCACCTGGTCAGGCGACAATCCGTTGTAAGCGTAGATCGGCCCGTCGTAGACATAACTCACGGACGGCGCGTAACCCCATGCCGGGAACCAGTAGCCGGCATTCCAGTAATACCACCCGTTATTCACGAAGACGATCCGATCGTAGTGGCTTGTCCACCAACTGCGATCGTGCCATTGCCGGTTGTAGTTGCGGAAGGCCGCATAGCGTTGGCCCCGGAACGCGTCACCCCGCCAGTTGTTAGTGACTCTCGCGTTGCCTCCACGATAAAAGGCGGCGTTCCCGGTCCGGTTGACCCCGAAGTTTCGGTTGCGGTCGATCGCAACGTTGTTGCGAACGCGAAGTTCATTCGCGTTGCGAACACGATTAACGTCCGCGTTCTTTGTGCGGTTCACCGCGGCGTTTCGTTCACGATTCGCCGCGAAATTTCTGGTCTGATTAACCGCAACATTTCTGTTGCGATTCATCGCAAGATTTCGCTCGCGAGCTGTAGCTGACGCCTTTGACGGCGGCCTGGCAGCCGGCGTTTTCACCGCAACGTTACGTGGCGCATGAGACGCTTGTGAGTTCCGCTCACGAGTCCTGTTGTTCGTTGCGACGTTTCGTTCGCGAACTGTAGCTGGCGTGGCGACCCTGTGTAATGAGGGCGTTGTAGCTACAGGTTTTCGATTGACTGCAGAACTGGTACGCGGCTTCGCATTCGACAGCTGCCGAGACTGTACTGTCGGAACATTGCGATGCACGGCCATGGTTCTGCCCGTGTTTGCGGGACGTGCCGGCTGAACTTTCGCTGTTCGCTGCTGCGGCTTTGCTCTCTCGAATTGCCTATTTTTTGCCGCTTGCGCTCCCCCCGCTGTGAGCGCCAGCGCAAGACTTCCAATGCATGCTGTATACAGAATTGTTTTCATATTTTCCCTTCATTTTCCATTTTGAAGATTAGACCAAACTGTGTAGCCAATTATTCAACATCGTTAAGTATTCTGGGCGTCAGGCGTTTTGGCGCGCGTTAGCCGCATCCATGAACCCGTCGGCTGCGGTCACTTACGATTGCAAAGAGCCTCAGCGCGGGTTGCCCGGAGCGAACCCGATCTGGGCTTGTGGTCAGATAATCTTGATTGGCTCCTCAGAATCGCGTCATCATCGCTAAAGATCGGGAGCAGAATATGAAATCATACGTCGTAAAGCTTTCCGATCGCGAAGAAGGACCCTACGCCGAAGCACAGATGGCACGGATGTTCGCAGATGGGCGTATTGATCGAAACACGCCATGCAAACCTGTCAGTGGCGGCGAGTGGAAGTCCGTCGATGATTATTTGCCGATGCTGAAATACGGAACTCAACTGCCGCCGCCAACCGCAATTCTAAGTGCTCCTCCGGTACCGCCACCAGTTTTGTCGTCCTCGCAACGGGTTTCAGTCGTGGATTTCGATATTCCGTTCGGATCGGTTCTGAAGATCATGTTCAAATGGATGGCGGCAGGGCTCGTAGTTTTTTGCTGCTTACTGCCCGTAATTTTTGTTCTGTGGCTAATTGTGGCCGCGATATTCGCCGCACTCTTTAGCGGCGTGATGTCCACTTTTCATCATCCGTGATTTAACGGTGCTCGTTTTGCTCGCTGAACTTCCCTTGAATGCCAGACCGTTTTCGCAAAAGATTATGGGGACACGATCGGAAAGGATGCGGAGGTAAAAAATTATGAACAACGGCCCAACAATCAGTATCGGTTCAACTGGTCGCGACGTACGAAGACTGCAGCGTATCTTTGTAATGACCAAGATGCTCGCGCCCGGCAACATCACCGGCACCTTTGACTCGACAACGGAACAGGCGGTCAAAGATTTCCAGCAAAGCGCAGGCTTGGCAGTGGACGGCATCGTGGGGCCGATGACATGGCATGCGCTTCCGGCGGATCCAAATACGCCGCTTTTAGCTCGTGGTGCGTCGGGCGGCGTTGTGACCTCGTTGCAGAAAGGTCTCAAGAAATATTCAACTCCTGAGACTGATCCCGGCGCTGGGGATGGTGAGTTTGGGCCGAAGACTGAAGGCGCTGTGAAAGCCTACCAACAGGATCGAGGTGTCCAAGCGGACGGAATCGTCGGCGACCAGACGTGGTGGGCTCCAGCGGGAGCCGCCGGAGCGACTCTCGCATCGCTCTCGGGACTTACGACGGTGTGATTTGAGCGGGCCGATTAGCGCTGCTCTTATTGTCCGCGGCTCGCTGGTGGAACGATACCATTCATGCGCAGATACTCGATGATCTGCCCGTAATGATCGAAGCAATGAGCGGGGGCAAACGTTGCCAGAAACAGGCGGGTGGTCGGCTTGCCACTCCGCGAAGTAATCGGTTCGACGAGGTTCGAGCTGTTCAGTGTCGCGACTGATTTGTGGCCGAACGCGAAGGAGTCTTTCACAAACTTAATGATTTCGGCCTTGGCTGTCATGTTGTCGGGGCCTTTGCCGTCGTTGACCGTGTTCGGAGGTTTCTCGCCGGTAATCGGCGACCAAATGAGATAATTGGACGCGGCGATATGCTTAAGTTGCTGTGCAAACGTGCGCACGCCTTTGTAATCGCTGCCGGAAATGTTCAGCTTTTCCGGGGAAAAATCGAACTTCTCCTCCGGCATCGCTTCAGCCGCTTCGACCACTTCCTTCTCAACGAGACTAATCTCGCGATCGATCGCTGACGCAATAGTGGGTAGGGTGGACGGTGACGCCGACGCACCGGCCGCAGGAGAGCTTTTGGCTGCTTGCGCATAAGCTGAAGCGGCAGCCAGGGACAATGCTGCTGCTAGCAGTAAAGAAGTTTGGAACTGTTTCATGGGATTGTTGTTTCTTTTTTTGTCTGAGTTTGTGAGGGAACAGGCTACGCGGCAACGAACGAGAAATCGAATCGCATCTAACTCTGAATTCCGAAAAGAAGCCAATCAGAAAGACACGAAACAAGCGAATCGCAGCCTAACAAGTCACAAATTGTTTCGGCTGATCGGCTCTTTCAGTGGAGAAATTAGCCGAGCTGGCTACGGCGAAGGCGTCGCGTCATCATCGAGCGACATGGGGATTACGCCAGGGATTGCCCCGGGCGAAGCAAGCAACATACCGGTCTTGGCGGCTGGATGCATCGTCGCCTGCACTTGGAGAGTGATTTTTTGATCTCCGCGCATGACGGTTATCGGGACGGTGTCCCCAGCAGTGATGTAGAACGAAGCGTCGAATACATCCTCGGGATCGGTGATTTTTTTCTTCCCCACTTGTAGCAGCACGTCGCCTTCTTTAAGCCCCGAGCGTGCCGCCGGCGCGTCCTCCGCTACCTGTGTTACCATCGCTCTCGATCCCTCGACTTGTTGCGACGCTGGCGAAACATTGTTTACCCCGATCCAGCCGTGTCGCGCCTCGCCGAAACGAACAAAGTCGCTGCGAATTTTCTCTGCAGCCTCGATTGGCACAGCGTAACAGGCGGCATTATTTTCCAGGCCACTAACAACGATCCCAACCACTTCGCCTTTCATGTTCAACAGCGGAGCGCCCGCCTCGCCCCGCTGGGTCGGAGCGTTCACCCGCAAATGGATGGTGGAAAAATAGCGACCGAGACATTTTCGGTCGAACCCAGCGATCCAGCCGAAGTTAGGTGTCTTAGGTAGATCCAGAGGATAACCGACCGATATGACAGGGGCCGCCATTTCAAGTTCATCGGATTTGCCAATTGGCAACGCCGGCGTGGTCTCGTCGACCTTCAGGATGGCTGTCCCGCTGCGGATGTCTGCCACGAGTTGGCGCGCTGGACATTTCTTGCCGCCGAATTCGACTGTGAAATTGCCGGCTTCGCCTCCGACGGTGTAAGCAGTGTAAAGTGTCCCTGTCGGATCGACGAAAAATCCGGTGCCGCAGATCTCGCTGTGCTTATCTACGCCGTGAATCTTAACCACCGCTTTGGCAGCCCGCTCGAAAACCTCTCGGACCTGGTGGCTGATTGTAGCCGTGGCGGATTCGTCTTGGCCGAAAAGCAAGCTCGCGCCTGAACAAAAGACCAGCGCGAATACGACGATCGCGCGGCGCTTAGAACTTGAAAGTGGGCTCATAACTCACGGGGACGCTATCGAGCACGTAACGTGGCGGTGCGGCTCGGTGAGTCTGGGCGCTTTCACGAAAACTGCGAAGCGGCTGCGTCCTAAAAATCTGCGTAGAGACCGGTGATGCAAGATTCCATTCTTGATCGGAATTCACTGGTACCGATAAAGTGAGCGGACTCTGACTAGCGACGCGAGCCGTCTCGGGTTGCTGATAAACCTTTAATGAGAAGATAGCTGCGCAAACGAGCATTGCGGCGACCGCAGTGGGATACGAGGCCAGCGAACGCATGTCCAGCTGCAACATGAAATTGTGTGCGCGTTCCAGGCATATGCGCCAAAGCGGCTGCCGCAGCAGTTCATCGCGTTGCCGACGATGGAATTCGTGGAGGAAATTTTCGAAATAGGCGGGTGGCGGTTGCTCGTATCGCTTCAGCCGAAGCAGTCTCGCGATTTCGTTATCGTTAAACTCGTCCATTTTTTTGGCAGTCGTTACGAAACAGGATTTTTCCGAAATTCGTCCAGGTAATTTTGCAACTGCCGGTTCGCGTAAAAGAGCCTCGAACGTACCGTTCCTTCCGAGACACGCAAGATTTTACTGATTTCGGCATGGGGCATTCCCTGAATGTGGAACATAGTGACGACTGCTCTGTGATCATCAGACAATTTCATCATAGCCTCGTTCAATCTTCGCTGCAGCTCCGAGAGGTCTGCTTCCCGCACCGGACTGCTCGTGGCAGTGGCTTCCATGAACTCCTTGTCGTTTTGGATGCTCGCGTCGACGTCATCCAAGCTCAGTTGAAATCGGCGGCCGCGTTTTTTGAGAAAATTGAGGCTCATGTTCACTGCGATGGAATGAATCCAGGTGTAAAACGAGGATTTGCCGCGGAAGCCGCGAATCGCTTTGTAGGCCTTAGCGAAAATGTCCTGCAAAAGGTCGTTCGTATCCTCGTGATTGGACGTCATGTTGTAAACCAGCCCGTAAAGGCGCGGCGTGTACTTGACTACGAGATCATCGAACGCACCGGCCTCTCCCGCCTGGGTGCGCTTTACCAACTCCTGGTCTGGGTCGCTTCTTGGCTGATCCATCGCCTGGCGCTTAGACTTAACACGCGTCTGAAGACCCGACGATAACAAATCGGAAATTCGGCGAGCAGGTAAAGCGAGTGCGTGATTCATTTCTATGCCGAGCGATCGATCACCGCCGGTCGCGGATCGACATTAACCAAAGCAAATTGCCCAGTGCAGCAATGAACGCTGCGATATAAGTAAGCGCGGCAGCGTTCAGCACCTTGTTCACGCCGACCGCTTCTTCCCCCGGCTGTATGATGCCCATTTCCCGCAAAATGATTTTTGCGCGTCGCGAGGCATCGAACTCCACGGGCAAGGTAACCAATTGGAATACCAGCAGAATCAAATAGCACCAGATGCCGAGCGTTATTAGACCGCTAATCCTAAAGAACAACCCACCAATAATGATGAACGGCAACATCTGTGACGCGATCATTGTCACCGGCACAATTGCCATACGCGCCTTCAGTGGCGCGTACGCGCGGGCGTGCTGAATCGCGTGCCCGCACTCGTGCGCGGAGATGCCCAACGCTGCTACCGACGGCGTGTTATAAACATTGCTCGAGAGATGCAACTGCTTCTTGGTTGGATCGTAATGGTCACCGAGAAAATCGTTTGTTTCCACGACTTCAACATCGTGGATTTGCGCTGCCTGGAGGACTTCGCGTGCGCATTCAGCTCCGGTGATATTCCCGTTCGCACGTACTTTACTCCAACGGCTGAACGCGCTGGTTACTCGAATCTGCGCCCAAATTCCAATGATTAACGGCACGCCAATGTACAGCAGCCAGTTAGGACCCAAACCAAAGCCTAATGGGCTGCCGATATACAGCAGCCAACTAGAACCTAAAACAAAACCCAATATATGATACATGCGGGACTAATTTACGGTGGAGAGAGAACTTGTCACTTTGTTGGGCAGAAAATTAGACCCTTAATGGCGTTGCGCGTTCATTTCTCCCGTCAGTCCGAGCGAAGTCGCGGAATCCCGTTGCGTTAATTGTAAGGTTCCGTCGCGGAATCCTTCGACTGCGCTTCTCTCCGCTCAGGATGACGACGCGACTCTGTCTCTAGATCTCTAACTGCTTCGGAAAACGCGACAAAATTCGGCAACCTGCTTTTGTCACAACTACCACATCTTCCAGACGCGTGCCGCCCACGCCGGGATAATACAGACCTGGTTCGACTGTGAGAACCTGCCGATCCTTGAGGACAACTTTTTGCAGGCGCGGATGTTCGTGGATTTCCAGGCCGAGGCCGTGGCCGGTACCGTGGAAAAATCCTACGCGCCTGCCGTTGCGTATTCCGGTCGTGAAACCGCGACTGGCGAATAATTCCTGAATGGCTTTGTGAATCGTCATGCCGTCAATGCCGGCCTTGATTCTTTTTAGCGCGAGCGCTTGCCCTGCTTTCACCGTTTCCCAAAGTTTGCGCTGCGCTTCGCTCGCGCGGCCCCGCAACACGGTGCGGGTCATATCGCCGAAATATCCAGTCTTCGCATCGCGCGGGAAAATGTCCAAGATGATTAACGAATTCGCGTACAGTGGTCCATGCCCGCGCTCGTGGGGGTCGCAAGCCTGATCGCCTCCGGCCACGATCGTTCCGGCCGGAACGCCTCCTGCGCGCAAAACTGCGGAATCAATTTCAGCACGCAGCAATTCGGAAGTCAGCGTTTTACCATTCCAGCGCAGCCGTTTCCCCGAACCTGGTTTTGACCCTTTCAACACTTCAATCGCCCGCTTGAGACCAGCTTCTGTAATTCGCAAGGCGCGTCCCATCATTTCAATCTCTTTGTCGGATTTGGCTTCACGTTCGGGCCAGAAAAATCCGTCGGTCGCACGAACGCGGATTTTGTTTGCCGCGAGTTCCTGCGCGTAAGCCAGCGGAAAATTCGCGGGCACCGCAGCCGATCGCACGCCGCGTTTTTTAAGAAAATGGGCCAACACTTTCTCGTATGGCGGCGCCTTTTTCGATTTCCCCTGCAAGTCGCGCTCAAGCTCGCTGAACATTATGAATTCATCGGCATCAGCTTGCTTGCGGCCGCGATCGATTTCCAGATCACTCAAGACCAGAGTCCGTTTGCCGTTGCGCTGAAGGAAAA
This sequence comes from Candidatus Udaeobacter sp., assembly GCA_036494375.1. Classification (GTDB taxonomy): domain Bacteria; phylum Verrucomicrobiota; class Verrucomicrobiia; order Chthoniobacterales; family UBA10450; genus Udaeobacter. Next base: position 19,765 of record DASXOI010000246.1, on the reverse strand, counting down.
TGAATGGATCGGGCGCCCAAAATTTTGTCGCGTAAAGCATGTCGGCATCTTGCTCGCTTGCTGCGACAATCAGGCGTGCGGGTTTAGTTTTTGTTTTGCTCATTATGACGTCTACTGTTTTCCGATGATCTGTTCGGAGCAACTTCTCATTAATCCCCGGGTGCCCAACGCGAAGCTAGATGCGAAACTGCTTTAGCAGTTTTGGGATCAAGGTAAACCGCTGAAAGCGGTTTGGTTGTCGCGACGCGGGGATGCACCGCGCTAAAGCGCGGTGTTAATAAAAGCTCTGCATCAGCTTCTGCGCACTTCCAGTTGTTTTCGCAAGATGAAGTGCAGCAGGACAAGCAGTATGAGTGTGGACACGATCAGCACTTCCGTATCGAAAGTGAACACGCCGAACGAGATTCCGAAATAGCGTTTCTCGATACCGAAGAACACGTTTGGTTTATTCCCGCGGCGGTAGTCGGTCTGCTCCATCTCGGCTCTTGAGATCAGGTCCGACACCTTTTGATTCACGTAGAGTTGGTCCGCTGTGACTGGCCCCTTCGCGTCCTTAAACAACGAGCGATCGAATCTTTTCCGCCCCGCAATTACGGGATCGGCCAGTTTCAGATATCGGTCGACGTCTCGCGCAGACGGTCCTTCCAACCCCGAGAGCAGCGCTAATACATCTTTTAAATCGTTAAGATGCGCTCTTTGCTGAGGCGTTTCAGCTTTCGGTGCGAGCTTTTGAATTTCGTCGTGAACGCGGTCCTGGCGTTTCGTAAGCGGATTGAGCTTCGCCTGGGCAACGACCATTTCTTCATACGACCAGCGCATGGCGATGAACTGGCAGATAAGTGGCACCTGGAGCTTGCTCTCGGTTTTTTTCGTCTTCTCCGAGTTCGGATGTTCGGAAAACCAGTGCGAAAAGGAATAAACGAGGCCGAGGTTTCGGTTCATGTCCTCGTATTTGATGAGCGCGCCGCCCATGATGATCTGCGGAATCAAGACCAGCGGGACGATATTCGCCGCGGTTTTCGGGTCGGCCACCAGAGATGAGATAACGAGACCCAGTGCTACGCCGCTCATGGCGGTTAGGAACATGATAGCCGAGTCGAGCCAGAACATGCCCCGAATTTGCAGAACCAAATTTCCGATCAGCACGAAAAGAACGCATTGAATGAGCGCGAAAAATCCGAGCGTAATCGTCTTGGAAATTACGTAGTAGGACAGGCGCACCTTAATGTTGCGCTCGCGTTGCAGCACCGGCCGATCCCGGATGATGTCATCGGCGCTGTTTGTTAGCCCGAGGAACATTGCGACGATCAGACCGAGAAATAAGAACGTCGGGATATGATAAGCGGAAGCAAAATCGTAGGTGCCGGTCTCCGAGTATCGCAGGATCGTTCCAATTAGCAGTGCCAGCACTGGCGAGACACCTATGGTGATCACGAGATTCGCGCGGTTGCGTAGTTTGCTCGTGAAAGCACGCTGTAGCACCGTGCGAAATTGCGTCCACTCATCGTGCCACCGCAGCGGCAACCGCTTCCTCTGCACCGGTGTGACTGGCAACGGGTCGGCCTCCTCCTGTTGCAGGGAGACTTGCTTGACGTCCTGGATCAATCGGAACGCCTCATATTTGTCGCGCCAAAAATCCGGTGAATAACGGCGGGAGGGGACGAGCTGGCCACGGCTGTTTTCCTCGTAGATGACGTCGCCGCTCAAATCGCGCAGCGGCGTCTCGAGCACATCGAAGATGAATTCCGGCCGGGTGGTTCCGCAGGATGGACACGCGCCCAGCTCAGCACCGAATTGATGTTGATGTTCCGCTTCGGCAAAATACCGCAGGGCATCGGAAGGCGCGCCGAAAAACACGAGGCGCCCACCTTTGTCGAGTAAGATCACCTTCTGAAACATCTGGAAGATCTTCGAGCTCGGCTGGTGAATGGTAACGATGACGATTTTGTTGTGCGCCATGCTCCGGATGATTTCGATGACGTGCTCGGAATCCTTCGACGAAAGACCGGAAGTCGGTTCATCAAACAGATAAACGTCCGACATTCCGATCATATCGAGCCCGATGTTGAGCCGTTTTCTCTCGCCGCCACTTAATGTTTTCTTCTCGGGACTGCCGACGACGGCGTCGCGACGTTCGCTTAGACCGAGCTCTATCAGTTTCGCGTCCAATCGCCGGACGCGGTCGCGCTTCGAGAGATGCGGTGCACGGATCGCCGCCGCAAACTGCAAGTTCTCACCAATCGTGAGGTGCTCGTCGAAAGCGTCCTGTTGTGGCATGTAGCTGACGTACTGCTTCAGAACGTCGAGGTTTCGGTAGAGTGATTGTCCATTGAGCAAGACGTCGCCGCTCGTCGGCCTGAGCTGACCGGCAAGCACTCTCATCAGCGTGCTTTTGCCCGCACCGCTTGCGCCCATTACGCAAACAAGCTCTCCACGAGTGATGCAAAAAGAAATTCCATCAAGACCAATTTCGCCTTTGCCAAAACGGTGCGTGACTTCATTCAGCTCGAGGCTGCGAATGATATTCCGCTCCTCCTCGATGATGCGCTCTAAAAAATTGCATCGCAGAACCTGTCCGACATCGATTCGAATGATGTCGCCGTCCTTCAGGTCGGCGGTCGTGCGAACAGGATCGTCGCCTACCATGATTCGACGGTCCGCCTCAATAACCTCAAGCGTGCCTATTCGCCGGTCGTAATCGCAAAATATTTTCAACAGCACGTCGCCGGCCGTACCGGGAGAAAGCAGGATATCGTCGGCTTGCAGGCGGCTCGGATCGTTCGACACCAGATATTCCGATTTCGAAGCTTTCAGTTGGAATCGTCCGCCGAGCGCGCGCGCGCGCCGACGCAGGTCGTTCAAATCCAGCTCGGTGTCATTGTGGAAAATAATTTTGTCTTCCAGTGTCGTGTCGATCGTAGTCCCGGCTTTGAGGCGTACTCCCTTGAGCTCCGCATCGATGTCGCGCAATGCCTTGACCCGCACTTTGAGTCCGAAGGTGACTCGCAGCGCGCTTTCACGCGTTCGTGAACGCTCCAACTGTACTTGCTCCGCGTCTTTAGTTACCCGGATAAAAATTTCAGGAAGCGAAACGTTCTTTTTCGCATTGAAATATTGCGCCAACTCCTGATAGCTGAGCACCTGGTCGCCGATCAAAATTCGTTGGCCCGGATAAATTCGGCAGAACCCGCCACGAACCAAAGGTCTGCCGCGCACAGAGACGTTCTGGCCACTGTAATTTTTCAAGAGAATCAGATCATGATACCGGAAAGCCATCAGCCGATCTGTTTCGCCGAGATTCTTCAGGATGATGTCCGCCTTGCTGTCCCCGCCGAACGAGAGCGATTCCAGCGGCGACGCGCCATGCTGATAAATCGACGGATCAGATTCTTCTGACGCGTTGAGTTGATAAACGATGTCGATCGCTTGCGCAGCCATACCCATCTGCGACATGAACGAATAGAACGCGACGACCTGTTCCTGCTTCAAGCCTGCTTGCGAGATGAGATCATACAGCTGAACGCCGAGCATGATCTTACGTTCGGTGCTCAATTGCACCCCAAGTTTTTGCGCCATGGCCGCGAGATCTTGCTGCTCGTAAAGCGCCTGGCGAAACAATTGACGTAGCTCGGAGTAAACCGCTTCCGGATAGTCGTAACGCAGAAAGCCGAGGCTCGAGTCGATCTCTTCCTCCATGATGACGCCGTCGGCTTTGGTGAAACTCGCCAGCACCTGAATCAACAACGGCAGGAGGTTCGGCCCTTCCGAAACACTGCGTGGCTTGCGCAATGCCCGACGCACCAACCGACGGCCAGTCCGCCGCACCCGATACGCCAGCGGGATTACTCGCTGCATCGTACGGTCGATCTTGTCGGCCATTGTTGAAACGAGCTCCGTCATGGTGATTTTCGGATTCGAATCTTAAGCGAAGGCGCGAAGAGACGCAATGCAGTGTGGCATTGCGACACCGCCGCTACGGGCCGTGTGCTTTGCAGGCTGGAAGCCTGCGCGATGGAACAGGCGAGGATGCCTGTGTCACAATACTTGATCCCACTTGCTCCGGTCTTTGAGCATGATTTCCCGGAGGAGACGAATGGGCGGCATGCCGTGGCTGAGCAATTCATTATGAAATTTTTGCAGAGAGAAATCGTCGCCCTGTTGCGACTTGTAGTCGTCGCGCAGTTTCAGGATCTCCAATTTGCCAAGGGTGTAATTCAGATAACCGGGATCGAATGTGGCGCGCATGGCTTCCTGGCGCGCCGGTTTCTGTTCGTAGTAACAGTTGTCCTGAAAAAACTTCGTCGCTTCGTCAATCGACATGTTTTGCGTGTGCACCTTGATGGACACACATAGCCGGCAAAGACGGAGCAGCGCTTCGTCAGCCTGTGCCATGCGATACTTTGCCGCGCGCTTCACATCGTCTTCGGTTGGACTGGAGTTGGACGGGCTGCCGAATCCCTCGTCGATCATCATTTTTTCACAGTAATGCGCCCAGCCTTCGATAAAGGCGTAGCTACCAAAGATCTTTTCTACTCTGGTGGCGGGCGACGCATTCAGATGAAGAAACTGCACGTAATGTCCGGGATACACTTCATGAATCGATACGATGTCGGAGGTGTAATAATTAAACGCGGTGAGCCATTCCTCTTTTTCTTGCGCCGGCCAATCCTCTTCCGTCGGTGTGATGTAGTAATAAGCCTCGGTAGCGCGTTTCTCGAATGGACCGGGAGTGTCCATCGACGCGAACGAGGTTGCGCGCAGATACTGCGGAGTCTCCTTTACTTTCGCGCGAACCTCGGACGGAATGCCGACTAAATGACGACCCACAACGTATTTGCGAAGTTTGTCCAGATCTTTGGCGATGTCCGGGACCAATTTGTCCGAAGCCGGATGCTCGCTCTGGATTTGCTTGAAAACCTCTATCGCAGTTTTGTTCGGGTCGATCTTTTTCGCCGCCTCGGCGAATGCTTCTTGTTCGGCTTTTAACTGCGTCATGCCAATCTCGAGAACCTTTTGCGGCGAAAGGTTTACCAGTTCCGTCTGCGCCAGGAAGCGCCCGAATTTTTCTTCGCCAAGCGCGAAATCAAGTGTGGCTTTGGGAAGTTTCTCTCGTTCCAGCCAGGTTGCGTAATCACTGAGCGCATTTGCCGCTTTGCGGTTGGCTGCCTCAAATGCAAAGCGGAGCTGCTCGTCTTTGAGGCCGCTCACAGCGGCTACGAGATCTTTTTTCAGGAAATCGGCTGAACCTTTGGCGATTTGAATCGCCAGTTCGATGAACGGCTTTGGAAGCTTTTCCTCCAGATTTGTTCGCGCCGCAATGAGGATGTTTGGAATTTGTGATTCTATGGCGACCAGGCTGCGAACTCGGTCCTCAAGAGGCGCAAAATTCCTTTTGATATAAACGTTCACGTCACCCGCGCGCGCATAGACCATCGGGTTTCGCTCGAAGACAGAGATATCCTGTATTTCAAACAATTCTCGCTTGACCGCTGCCTGTAGAATTCGCAGGTCGATCGATTGCCGCGTACTCAGTTTTGCTGGATCAAACTTCGCCAGCCGATCATCGAATCGCCGGAGTCGGGAGAGTTCCGCGTCCAGCGCGAGGCGACTGTAATCGCTGATCTTACCGTCGTACTCGTGAAAGCCGAGAGCGGTCCCTTGGAGCGGGTGGGCGGCCAAATAGGTTTTGACGTATTCCTCGGCTACCCCTTCGAATTCGGCGTCCTGTGTTTGCGCGGCGCGAACTGCACTGGAGACCGAGAGCGCCAGCAGAAGTATGAGTAGCCGAAAAACTTTCCAGCAACCCCTCTCATTAACACCGGGCTTCAGTCCGGTGGAACCAGCCGACCGTGAATGAAACCGTTTTAACGGTTTGTCGTCCGCAGGAAAGCCGTTGAAACGGCTGGTGCTTTCTTGTCGTACACCCGGCTGAAGCCGGGTGTTAATAAGATCGGAAATAGCGTCTCTCATCCTGCGAGTTTTACCTACAGACAACGCCCCGCGTTGGACGTTGCCAAAATTTGCTCATGAGCGATTGTCACATTTCCTGGAGGTTGGGCAAAACATGAGGCGGATCATTTTCATTCCGTTGCTGGCTTGCGTCTTGTTCGGCGCCATTCCTGGCGTTTTCGCGCAGGAAGTGCAGCCGCCAAAGACTGAAGAGGATAACGGCTACTCGCAGATTGCCATTTTCGCAAAAGCCCTGGAGCTCATCCGGCAGGATTACGTCGATGAGAATAAGACGAGCTATCACGATCTCGTCACCGCGGCAATGAAGGGAATGCTTTCGTCGCTGGATCCGCACAGCCAGTTCATGGATCCCAATGATTTTCGAGACATGCAGGATGACACACGCAGCCGCTTCAACGGTCTCGGCATCGAGGTCTCGATGAAAAATGGCCTGCCTACAGTAGTGACGGCGATGGAGGACACGCCTGCCGCCAAGGCCGGAATTCTTTCCGGGGACCAAATCTTGCGGATCAATGGCATGTCGACAGAGAGAATGGATCTCCAGGACGCGATCAATGTTTTGCGCGGGCCCGCGGGCGGAAAACTCAGTCTGACGCTGTTGCGGCCGTCAACGAAGGAAATCAAGGAGTACACGCTTCAACGCGCAGAAATAAAAATCCAAAGTGTTAAGGGAGAGAGATTGCTGCCGCCAGAGCTGACCGGCCCGTTCAGGATCGGTTATATCCGCCTGATCCAATTCAACGAACCGACAGCCGATGAATTATCGAAGGCGATCGATAATTTGCAGAAGCAAGGCATGCAGGCGCTGATACTCGATCTTCGGAATAATCCGGGCGGCCTGTTGAACAGCGCTGTCGACGTCTGCGGTCAATTTTTGCCGCCTAACACAAAAGTCGTTTCGACGCAGGGGCGGGTTCCTTCTCAACAGCATGATTACTCTACTTCCGCTGTAAGTAAGAGCCGTCCGAATTTTCCGATGGTGTTGCTGATCAACGAAGGCAGCGCGAGCGGTGCGGAGATCGTTGCCGGCGCGCTTAAGGATTTGCGTCGGGCGGTCCTTGTTGGTGAAACTACTTTTGGAAAAGGTTCCGTGCAGAATGTGCTGCAATTGCCGGACGGATCCGCAGTGCGTTTCACGACTGCCAAGTACTACACGCCCAGCCGACAAGTCATTCAGGGTAACGGCGTGACGCCGAATATTCGCGTCGGCATGACCGCTGAACAAGAGCGCGCTCTCTACGCGCTGCGCAATACGGGAAATGTAAAGCCGGAGGACGAGACCAACATCATCAAGACCAAAGATCCACAGATGCTGCGCGCCATCGATGCCCTAAAAGGCGTAATGATTTACGCACAGCAAAGCGCGCCGAAAGCGGAAGCGGTAAAGAAATAATTGTTGTCATTCCGAGCGAAGTCGAGGACTCCCCGCGGAATTGCCACTCGATCTCGCAACGGGATGTCTCGACTTCGCTCGACACGACAGCAAATTGTAGGGCAACCGCGTCGGTTGCCGGTTTTGGCAGGCGAAGTTTGGCAGGCGAAGCGCCTGCCCTACAATTAGCTTGTGACAGTACTGGCATTAGAAACTTCCTGTGACGAGACGGCAGTAGCGATTTTGCGCGGAGACGGTTCCGGCCACGAATTGCTTGCGAGCGAAGTTGCATCACAGGTCGCAGCCCACGAGAAGTACGGCGGCATCGTGCCAGAGATCGCGTCGCGCAATCATCTGATCTACGCTCCGCGGCTACTCGATCGCGCTGCGAATGCAGCGAAAATTCGGTTGGCAGAAATCGACGCGTTCGCCGCCACCAGTGGCCCCGGCCTGGCGAGTTCGTTGATGATCGGTGCGTCAACTGCGAAAGGATTGGCAATCGGCTTCGGCAAACGGTACCTGGGTATCAATCATCTCGAAGGACATTTGCTCTCGCCATTTTTTGGCGCCGAAACCGACGGTGACACCGACATTCAGCCAAATGTGTCGCTCATCGTTAGCGGCGGACACACCATGCTGGTCGTCGTCCGTGGCCTAACGAATTATCAAATCACCGGCCATACCGTCGACGATGCTGCGGGCGAGGCATTCGACAAAGTAGCCAAAATGCTCGGACTTGGTTATCCCGGCGGCCCGGAGATTGAAAAGCATGCGCGCGGCGGCGATCCGAAATGTTTTGATTTTCCCCGCAGCATGCCCGGCGCGGAGAATTTCAGCTTTAGCGGATTGAAGACTGCGGTGCGCTACTTGTTGCCAAAGCTGGATGTCATCCCGAGCGAAGTCGAGGGATCCCGAGGCATCACTGACACCGTCCATCAACGGGGTCCCTCGACTCCGCTGCGCTTGGCTCGGGATGACGTGCTTCGCGATCTTTGCGCATCTTTTCAGCAGGCGATCATTGACGTGCTGGTGACAAAGACAATCGCCGCGGCGCAAGATTACCATCTCGATCTGGTGACCATAAGCGGCGGTGTCAGTTGCAATCAGGAATTGCGGCGTCAAATGCACGAGGCGAGTAGACGCAAAGGAATCGAATTCAAAAGCGCTGAGCCATGGCTGTGCACCGATAATGCCGCGATGATCGCGTTTGCCGCATTGTTACGATTGCGCTCTGGATTTGAATCGCACGTAACCGAGGAGATTGATCCGAATTTGAAAATAGCGTAAGCGTCCCCGCTTGCGCCGCCAAAGATTCGCAACAGGGACGGTCGCGCTACTTCAGTACTCGCGCTCGAGCAGATAATTAGCTAGCGCATGCAGCGCTTCAGCGTCGCGATCACTGAAAACCGACAAGGCGTTGTGTGCGTCGCGCGTGAGCCGTTTGGCTTCGATGCGTGATTTCTCCAAGCCAATGACCGCAGGGTAAGTTGCTTTCTTTGCCGCCACATCTTTGCCGGCGCTTTTGCCGAGGATCTCTGAGGTCTGCGTTACGTCCAGGATGTCGTCGATGATTTGGAAAGCGAGCCCCAGCCGTTGCCCAAACCGTGTGATCGCGGAAAGCTTTCCAGCATCCGCGTTGGCGCTCATCGCGCCCAGACGCACCGAAGTTCTCAAAATCGCAGCGGTTTTGTTTTCATGAATAAACTGCAACTCGCGGCGTTTGACGCTTTTTCCTTCGGCCTCGAGATCGGCCACCTGGCCGGCGATCAGTTCTCGGCTACCTGCCGCGACAGCAATCTCCCGCAACAGCATTGACATATCGTAACGTCGCCTCGGCTTTGCGTGTGAAAGAATTTCGAACGCGATGCTTAATAAAGCGTCACCCGCGAGCACCGCGATACCTTCCCCGAAAACCTTATGGCAGGTAGGCCGACCGCGTCGGAAATCATCGTTATCCATGCTCGGAAGATCATCGTGCACCAGCGAGTAGGTGTGAATGCATTCAAGTGCGCACGCCAGCGGAAGTGCCTCGTTGATCTTCCCGCGACAGGCTTCAGCCGCAGCCAGACACAGAATCGGCCGCAAACGTTTGCCGCCGGCAAACAAACTATAGCGCATCGCTCGGTGAAGCGTCATGGGCTTCATGGTCGCTTTCGGCAAATAGCGATCCAGCGCGCCATCGATCAGCTTCTGGCGAGTGGCTAGATAGTTTTTGAGATTCACGTGACAAAAACGGCTGCTGAATTGCTCGATTCTTGATACTCGATAATCCAACCCCGCGCAGAGTGTCCAGTAGCATTAGAAGCAACGTGGTTCTTTGTTATCCGCAATATCTTGATCGCGGCCTAAGTTTCTTCGGAGTGGGGTGTCTTCCTCTTTGGAGGAATAAACATGAATCCCGCATTTCTTTACCGACGGAACGGCCGCTCAATTTTTTGGCTCGCATTTTTTTTCGCGATTGCGATTCACCTCGGCGCTGTTGCGCTCGCAAAAACCAAATCACCGAGTACTAAGCTGCAAGATGTCAGCCCGTTGTCGGATGTCGAAGTCGTTGATACCGCCGAACCGGAGCCTGCGGTGTTGGAAGAATCCGCCCGGCCTCCGCCTTTAGAGCAGATCCATCCGGATCAGGACAGTTTCCAGGAGAAGAATCTCATGCCGCCACCAATTCGCGCGCATCGGAAGGCACGGCCGCCGTCCCTTATTGGAGGAACAACGGCGTCGTTGTTGCGTTCGCTGAAAGCGACGGTGGCGTATGCGCCGCGCCCGGTGTATCCGTACGAAGCGCGCCGCCAACGAGTGACAGGATCTGGCATCGCGTTGCTCACGATCGATCAAACCTCAGGGACTGTGACTGATGTCCGGATGGCGCAAAGCTGTGGCAACATCATTCTGGATAATTCAACACTCGACGCGCTTCGAAGATGGCGTTTCAAGCCCGGGGGCGTAACTCAGGTCGAAGTGCCGATCACCTACACGCTTATGGGCGTTTCGTATTAGCGTTGACTGTTCGTGGATGTGTTATCCTCTGCGCTCGTCGGAAAGACATCAGATCCGATGCGAAGCGGCACAACAGCGAAACGGGAGGAATTCGAAGACCTTGTACGTCGATTCGAAATTCCGCTTCTTCAATACGCTCAACGCATAACTGGTGACAGGGAACAGGCGAGAGATGTTGTTCAGGAGACATTCGTCAAGTTTCAGGGTAACGGCGCGCTACGGCGCGAGGATGAGCCGGCAACCTGGCTGTTTACGGTTTGCCGAAATGCAGCGCTCAACGTTCGCCGAAAAGAGAGGCGCATGATGTTCGTCGATGAGGAATTGATTGAAGCGCGCGAAAGCGAGCAACCCATGCCTTTCGACCAGCTCGAACAAAAGGAAACGACCGGATTCTTGTTGCGGATTGTCGGCACCCTGCCGCTGCGGCAGCAGGAAGTGATTCAGCTTAAATTTCAAAACGATCTCAGTTACCAACAGATCGCGGAGGTTATGCACACCACCGCCAATAATGTGGGAGTACTGCTTCACACAGCATTGAAAACGTTGCGACAGCGTTACGCTCAGGTCGCCGGAGACTTCATCCCATTTAACCCAAAACCGAATGACTAAGAATGAATATCGATGACCCGAAGCTGACAGCATATGCGCTGGACGAATTGGACGAGCCAGAAAGATCAGCAATCGCTCGTGCAACTGCTGATTTTCCGGAAGTGCAGCGGTTCGTCGCCGAGACGCAAGAACTCGCGCACGCCTTGCAATCTCAGTTTCGGCTCGAATTGCAGCGAAAATTGGTCGCGCCGGAAAAACTCACGCCTGTTCAAGGCGATGCTTTTTGGTCACAAGCCGGACCGCTCGCAATTGCAGCGCTTATCGCCGTCGCAGCTGTAGTTGGCGCAGTTATGTTCAGCGGTAAGGAGTCGGGTATCTCTCCGGTATCGGGATCTAATGCGCCGCCTCAGTTAACTGGTGGCCGCGCGCAGCTGAATCAATTTGCTCCAGTCGAGGCAGAAGATGCCGCACGCCCTAGCCAGGATGAAAGGTTCGAGGCTGATGCCGGTCCGTACGCTTTTACCGGGGAGCGGCCGTTTGTATCAGTGATGAGCAGGCCGCAATCGACTGTACCACTCGCGGTGAATTCGGCTTCTTATTTCGATGTCCGCCGTTCGATTGATGCTGGCCTGCTTCCGCCGCGGGACTCGGTGCGTATTGAAGGAATGATCAATCATTTTCCGTACGAATATCCGCAGCCGACCACAGGCGAACCATTTTCGCTCAACCTCGACGTTGTGATTTGTCCCTGGGAACCGACCCATCGGTTGGTCCGGATCGCAGTCAAGGGACAGCAAGCGCTTGTTGTCCGTGCGGACAGCGGCATCGAGGTCGAGTTCAATCCGAGACGGGTGGCATCGTATCGATTGATTGGATATGACAGACAAAAAACCGAAGCACAGAATTCGAACGAGGAGAACGTCAGTTCCGCTTCGATCGCGACCGGATACACTTTGACCACTTTGTACGAAGTTGTGCCGCTGAAGCGCGTGGATACTGCGACCCACACGCAAATGCCAAGTGTCGAGGAAAAGGCATCTGAACCGCTGTTGACTGCAAAACTACAACTCCACACAGCGGGGAATGATGCGCCGGTTGCGATCATCCAGCGCGCCGTGAGCGACACAGGATTTAATTTCGCAGCGGCTTCCAGTGACTTAAAATTTGCAGCAGCGGTCGCCGAATTCGGAATGATCCTGCGCGATTCCGAATACAAAGGAAACGGATCGCTCTGGCAAGTGCTCGAATGGGCGCAGCAAGGAAAGGGTGCGGATGTGAATGGCTACCGCGCAGATTTCATCGAGCTCGTGCGCAAGGCACAGACGCTCAAAAGGAGCTAAATATTTTCAGCTGTTTCCGCTGTGGCGATGGGCTTGATTCGCATTGCAAGGAAGGCGCCGACGAGCAGAATGCCCGCGCTCCAAAGCTGGGCGTGCGTGAGTCGTTCGCCATAGAGCCACACAGAGAGCGTCATCGCGATTGCCGGGCAAAGGAGTTGGAGGCTTTGAGATAGCGCGACTCCGATTTCCCGAATTGCCACATAATACAAAACATGAGCGAGCGTAATACAGGTTACTGCCGACACGATCAGAACCAAATTCGCTTGCACGCCGGCATAAAATGGAGTGCTGATTTTCCCGAAGGCCAGGGTGAGCGGAAACAGTAGCGCCGAAGTAATAAAACTGACGAGGCCGAAGCTGCGGATCGAGCCAAGCTCGGCTGACGGGCGTTTGATCAGGACCCCGTAAAGCGCCCAGCAAAACGTGGCCGTAAAGGCGATGAATAGTCCGGGCAGCGCTATATGGCGGTCATGCGAGTTCGCATTCTCCTGAAACCAGATCACGCCGAATGCGCCGATTAATCCAAGCAAAGTGCCGACTTGGAATTGCCATTGCCGAATAACGATGCGTTCTTCGGGAAAGAATGCCAGCGCCAGAAGAGCGGTGAAAATGACTGACGCTCGCGTAAAAATCGTATAGACGCCGGGCCCGATATAAAAAAGCGCCATCACCTGGGTGACTTGGTGCACGACGTTTGGCAAGCACGGTAGCAAACAAAGTTTCACCGCATGCATATCGACGCGGGGGCCACCGCGTCGAATTTGATAAAATAATAACGGCGCAATTGCGATGCATGCGACTGAGTAGCGATAGAAATTTTGTGCCCACGGATCGTAGTACCGGTTCAGGTAAAACATGAAAAGCGATGGGACCGACCAGATGAACACTGTGGCAAAAACCGCCGAGTACCCTTTCGAGAGATTGGCATTCGGGCGCGATGCAGCGTCGCTATGCGCGTGCGACGTTTTATGATTCATATCCAGGCTGGTCCGGGCATGCTTAATGGATGTAACGTGCGTTGTCCTTCGCGCATTGGATCCGCGTGTTGCGCGCGAGGCGCTGGCCCGCTGAGACAGCGGACACTACAGCATCTCCGATACGCACTTAAACTTTGGGATGGCCTCTTGCATAAATTTTCTCGCCTGTCACCGGTAAATCGCGCAAAAAGTAAGCAAGAAGGAGAATCACATATGTTGAACAAGCAATCACTCACTGTCGCCATCGTATCGGTTCTTTGTTGTGCGGCTGTTCAGGTTGACGGCGCGAAACCTGCCAAGGGCGGCGGCGGAAATCATATCCAACGCGGCATCCAGCTTGCCCAGGAAAAACATTACGACGCCGCTGCTGACGAATTCGGCAAGGCGATCAAAGAGAATCCGAAAGATGCGCGCGCATACGCAAATCGCGGTACCGCCTACCGCCAGGGAGCACGAACTGCCATTGAGTCGGGAGATTCCGAGGGGGCCTCCACCAGGTATCAAGCGGCATTGGCGGATTTTGCAAAATACATCGAGCTGGCGCCGAAGGATGCCTCCGGCTACACGGAACACGGTCAGACCTTATCTGAACTCAAACAGTACGACGCCGCCCTTGCGGATTTCAACAAAGCGTTGGAAATGAAGCCGGACGACATCAATACAATTAAGTTTCGTGGCTTCGCTGAGATCGGGCTTAATCAGTGGGATAAAGCGATCGCCGATTTTTCGGCGGTGCTTCAAAAAAAACCTGACGATCTGCAGAGTTACGATCGGCGCGCATTAGCCTATCGAAGCATGAAGAACTACGACGCGGCTATCGCCGACTACACATTTTTGATCACCAAAAACCCGAACGACATGGAAGCGACGACCAAACGCGGGTACACGTACAGCCTGGCGCAACAGTATCAAAACGCGATCGCGGATTATCAAGCCGAACTGAAGGTTAACCCTCAGGACAACGACACGTTTCAGCGGATGCAATATGCGCAGTCGATGCTGGCGGCGAAGAACGCCTCTCCCTCACCCACGCCGCCGATTCCCAGCCCAACGCCTGAAGCGCAAAAGGGGTTGATGGATAAAATCAGTCCGCTATATATCGGAATTGGTGTCGTCGCGCTGATCATAATTGCTATCCTCGTACGCCTGCTTACGCGCGGAAAAGCCGAGCCCACCAGCCACCGAATTCGTTAAGCCAGCAGCCCAAAATTTCTTTGACACTACGGTGCGCACTGTTAGTTTGCGGACGCTTTTTGCCGGACGAGGCGATCCCATGGTCGTTCAAATGAGTTTGACGCGACTTTGGGATTTTTGACTCTCTGGCGGAAGGCACGGCCGGTTCGCCGCCCGGGTTTCCAGGGAGGCGCTGGGTTAGTGACGAGCGCCCATGTAGCTCAGTTGGCAGAGCACGTCCTTGGTAAGGACGAGGTCACCGGTTCAATCCCGGTCATGGGCTCAGTGAGCTTGCGACCGGTAAGGAAAATTAAATTAAACAGGTAGAAAGAAAACGATATGGCTAAGGAAGCTTTCAAACGCGACAAGCCGCACGTAAACGTCGGCACAATCGGTCACGTCGACCACGGTAAAACCACGCTCACGGCAGCAATCACGAAGGTGCTCGCTAAAAAAGGCATGGCCGAAGTGCGCGAATACGATTCGATCGATAACGCGCCCGAAGAAAAAGAGCGCGGAATCACCATCAACACGGCGCACGTGGAATATTCCAGCGACAAACGCCATTATGCACACGTCGATTGCCCGGGTCATGCTGACTACGTGAAGAACATGATCACTGGCGCGGCTCAGATGGACGGCGCCATCCTCGTTGTCTCCGCTGCTGATGGCCCGATGCCGCAGACGCGTGAGCACATCCTACTGGCACGACAGGTGGGCGTACCTTCCGTCGTCGTTTTCCTAAATAAGGTCGACATGGTGGACGATCCCGAGCTTCTCGATCTCGTCGAAATGGAAGTGCGCGATCTGTTGACTCAATATGAATTTCCAGGTGACAAAATCCCAATCGTCAGGGGCAGCGCGCTCAAGGCGCTTAACGGCGACGCCGACTCGGAGAAGCAGATCACTGCGCTCGTAGAAGCGGTCGACGATTACGTGCCCGTCCCGGATCGGCCAATCGACCAGCCGTTCCTGATGCCAATCGAAGACGTGTTCAACATTGAAGGCCGCGGCACAGTCGCGACTGGTCGAGTCGAGCGAGGCATTCTCAAGAAAATGGGGGAAGTCGAACTCGTCGGGATTCGTCCAACAGCGAAGACTGTGGCTACGGACATCGAAATGTTCCGCAAACTCCTCGACGAAGCACGGGCGGGCGATAACGTCGGCGTGCTGTTGCGTGGTCTCAAAAAGGAGGAGGTCGAGCGCGGACAGGTAATCGCCAAGCCCGGCTCCATTACGCCGCACAAGAAATTCAAGGCGGAAGTTTACGTCCTGAGCAAGGAAGAAGGCGGACGTCACACTCCGTTCTTCACCAATTACCGGCCGCAGTTTTATTTTCGGACGACTGATGTTACCGGCACCGTCAAACTGCCTGATGGCGTGGAAATGGTCATGCCTGGCGACAACATCTCGATCGAAGTCGAGCTGATTACGCCGATAGCGATGGAGAAGACTATTCGGTTCGCCATTCGCGAAGGCGGCAAAACCGTCGGCGCCGGTCGCGTGGGCGATATTCTGGATTAACAATCTTCCTCTACCTCTTTCTCTGCGTCTGGTAATGTTGAGGTGAAGGCGAGGGAGAGGAAGAGTAAGCAAGCGGAACAGGAAGATTAAATACGCCAGTAGCTCAATTGGTAGAGTAGCGGTCTCCAAAACCGTCGGTTGGGGGTTCGAGTCCCTCCTGGCGTGCGGCCAATGAATCACTTAGCGAAGCAATGATGACCAAAGTCAAAAACTTCTTCAGCGAAGTGAAGGTCGAGCTGCAGAAATGCTCGTGGCCATGGGATCCGAAGGAAAAAGGTTTCCGCCGCTACAAGGAACTGGTGGATTCCACCATCGTGGTCGCCATCGCGATGCTGTTGCTCGGTGGATACGTGGCGTTGTTCGATTTTATTTTGGTGAACGTTGTGCACTTCTTTACCCGATTACACTGAGTTATGGCACAAACACTTGCAGCGAAAGATCAATGGTACGTGGTGCATGTGCTTTCCGGTCAGGAAAACAAAGTGCGCGAGAACATTGTGAAACGCGTTAAAACCGAAGAGATGGGCGACGTGGTTTACGACGTGCTTCTTCCTACCGAACGCGTCTCGGAAATCAAAAAAGGCAAGAAGACTGAGACCACTCGCAAATTTTTCCCCGGTTATTTGATCGTGAACATGCATCTGCTCGACGAGAATAATCAGCTGGTCGGGCGCACCTGGTATTTCATCCGCAATACACCCGGCGTAATCGGATTTGCCGGCACCAAGGACAAACCCATCCCGATGCGGCAGTCGGAAGTCGAAAGCATGCTCGCGCAGATGAAGGAGCGCGAAGAGAAGGTGAAACCGAAAGTCAGCTTCGAAGTTGGCGAATCGGTGAAGGTAGCCGACGGTCCGTTCCAAAATCAGACCGGTATCGTTGAAGAGATCGATCCTGAGCGCGGCAAGCTGCGTGTTTCCGTCACCATTTTCGGTCGAGCCACCCCGGTGGAACTCGAATACTGGCAGGTCGAACGCGGATAAATCACGACAGAATTAACAAAATGATCAGAATGTTTTCAGGAGATTTGCCAGTCACCCATTTTGTCGATTCTGTTCATTCTGTCTAAATCTCATGGCCAAAGAAGTAATCGCACATATCAAACTCCAAATTCCGGCAGGACAAGCCAACCCTGCACCGCCCGTCGGCACTGCGCTGGGCCCACGGGGCGTGAACATTATGGCGTTCTGCAAGGAATTTAACGCCGCCACACAGAAGCAAGCCGGGGACATTCTTCCGGTAGTGATCACTGTCTTCAAAGACAAATCATTTACGTTCATCACCAAGAGCCCGCCAGCCGCCGTTCTGCTCAAGAAGGCCGCGAACATCGCGGCGGGTTCGAAAGAGCCTAACAAGACCAAGGTCGGAAAGGTCACTCGCAAACAAGTGATGGACATCGTCAACACCAAGCGCAAAGACTTGAACGCGCGCAACGACGAAGCAGCCTTCCGCATCATCTCCGGCACTGCCCGGCAGATGGGCCTCGAGGTCACTGATTAATTGAGGTAAGGCAACTCGCGTGATTCAACTGTAGGCTAACCCCCTAGTCCAGCGGCGGCATGCAAGTTGCAGCTGCTCGAGACAAATACCACCCCTATCTTCCGCTCAAATATTCCCACTCCTGTAGTGCAATCGGCACGTTGCCGTTTTTCCAAAGCAAATCGTGGAAGGCGCGGAGATTGAATTTGTCGCCTTGCTGCATGCGCGCGTCAGCGAGAAATTTCAGGATCTGTAATTTCCCGATCTGATATGTCATGGCTCCGCCCGGGTTGGTGGAGAAAGCGATCGCCTCCTGGCGCGCCGTCTGTTCATCCATCGGGACTTTTTCCTGTAGATATTTTGCAGCTTGCTCGAGCGTGAATTCGCCCAGCGCAAGTTTCACGTCCACTTCCACGCGGAGCGAGCGGAGGCGCATGAAGTTGTAAATGATCTCGCGCGTGTGCGGGCTGTCGTCGAACAACCCCGCCTGCAAAATCATTTCTTCAGCGTAAAAGCCGATCCCTTCATTGGCTCCGGAATCGTAGTAGTGACGTCGGATCGGATCCTCGTTTTTCCATGAGAGACAGAGCTGAAAATAATGGCCAGGAATTCCTTCGTGTACCGTGATCGGCCGCGGATCCATCGCTGTCGCGCGCCAGAAGTAGCCAAGTTCTTCCGAAGGTTCAGGCACGTAGCGAATGCAATTCTCATTTAGTCGCGATGGCGACGTAAAATCGTCGTGCTCAGTAAACTCAAGCGCGCGCAAATACTCGGGTGTTGGCCGAAGTGTGTAATGCTGTAGCCACTTCGGCACTGTGAGAATGCCGCCCTCCTCCAGAAACTTGCGGATTTGAACTTCTTTGTCAGCCGCATCTTTCATCCATGTATTAATCTCGGTCGCGATCTTTAGCGGCGGCACATCCTTGTTGCGGTTTTTCTCGTACGCCTCGAACGCGACGGCGCGATTCCATTCCTGTCGTCCCATCGCCAAAAGCTCCTCTGGCATGAACGGCATTAGAGCGACGTTGCGCAAGTACCAGATATACGCGTCACGGCCGAGTGCGATTTGTTGCGGCAAGGAGCGACGGCTTCCTAGCCGTCGTGTTCCAGATTGTTGGAGGGGAATCGCTGACGGCTGGGAAGCCGTCATTCCTTGGGTTTCCAGCAGGCCCTTGAGCTGCTGCTGAAATTTTTCAAGTGCATCCGCAGCGCGATCAGTCGCCGCGTTTAATTCGTCTTGCTTTAGATTTGTCGATGCAACAAGCGCTCCTGCCATCTTGTGCAGGCGTTCGCGAATACCATCGAGATTTTGGACCGCAACACTTGCAAACGGCGCGGGCGGGTTCTCGAGGTTTTCCAAGCCCTGCTGCAGGATCGAAGGAATGTTTCCGATGCGCGCGAGAATTTCCCGGCTACGCACTTCATCATATGGCGCGGGAATGGTGAGCGCTTCCGCCAGTGCGGTGAGCGTCTGCTCGACGTAAAAATTCGGGTCGCGTTTCCAGCGCGGATTAATTTCGAGTTCCCACCGAACACGCGACAATGCTGAGCCAATCAATTTGTAGTCGATCTGCTTCGGGATCGCCCATTGTGCGGGATTCAATTTCTTCCAGCGCGCTTCAAAGGCGGCCAAATCTTTTGCTCGCTGGTCAATGCTCTCCCGCGACCAATTGCGCATCCCGCCGGGCCGCTCGATCCGATTGACGTCGTCCGGTGTGAATGGCGCGTGTTTCGCACGCCACGCCCAGAAATCGTTCGCTAATTGTTCCAGAGAATCGGGCTGCGCTTGGACGGCTGCGGAAAGCGTGAGTGAAGTAAGCAGCAAAAGCGGCACGATGACGCGCACGCACTCCAAAAGCTTACGCGAAAGGAAACAGTCTCGATGTATTTCGCGTGAAGCGCTTTCGGAGTGCGATGCGTCCTCGCATCGCTTTCCTCTTTCGAACGCCTGCAGCGATTCTGTTTTCACTCCGAGCTTCGGCGCAAGGTGATCACGGTCGGGGTGAAGCCGGCCCGATACATTGACATCCCATAACAGACCGGGGCCGATTTCTCGCGCGCGTAACGAATGTGATTCAATTTCTCGTCCCAACGTTCGACGTAGGAGCAGTTCGCCCTCTTTTTGCTCACAGGAATGGGAACGTAACGGTTTTCCGTGAACGTGAGAAAGGCCGGTTCGCCCGGCAGCGGAATTGGCGATGCCCAGTTCGGTGAAAGCCTAACGAGTCGCGGACTGCTCAGATCGAGCGCGAACACCGTGTCGCCATCAGTGCTGTTCAGGTGCAAATCGAAAAATGCGAGCCGCAATGGACCATCGAAAAGAAAACGGCGGTTTCCATCCTGATTGTCGTGAAGGAGCTCGAACGCGCCGTAAAATCCGG
>DASXOI010000245.1:0-2637 GCA_036494375.1 Candidatus Udaeobacter sp. | reverse complement strand
ACGCCGACGCCATCGACAGCAGTGCCGACGATTTCCATCAGTTGTCGAAAATTTTCCATGGTCATGTTCAGTGGCCTAAAGGTCACTCCGGTTAGCCGTCAAGCACAAAGCCACGAGCAGGTGGTCGCATTTCGACTAAAGGACTACTGCCTTGTAGGCTCTTTCATGCCACAAAAATCGGTTCTCATATCCGGAGCCGGTATTGCTGGTCCGGCACTGGCTTACTGGCTACGGCATCGAGGATTTGAACCGGTGCTAGTCGAGCGGGCAGCGCAGTTCCGGAAGGGCGGCTACTTGGTCGATTTCTGGGGGCTAGGATTTGATGTTGCAGACCGGATGAAGCTCATTCCGCAGCTGCGCGATATGGGTTATCTGATCGATCGCGTGAAATTTGTGAATGACCGTGGACGTGAGAGGAGCGGATTCGACGCCGAAATTCTTCGACGCGCGCTTGGAAATCGCTTTTTTAGTCTGCCGCGGGGCGATCTCGCAGATGCCATCTTCCAAACTGTTGCGGAAAAGATCGAGACGATCTTCGGCGACAGTATTATTGCCATTCGCGAAGATCCGACCGGCGTCGATATCCAATTCGAAAACGGCCATGCACGGCGATTCGATCTTGTTGTGGGCTGTGACGGTCTCCACTCCGCTGTGCGCAAGCTCGTGTGGGGGCCGGAGGAAAATTTCGCGAAGTACCTTGGTTATTATTGCGCTTCCTTCATCACCACAAACTACACACATCGCGAAGAGGCAGCTTATGTAGGTCATGCCGAACCGGGGCGACAGATCAGCCGGTACGCTTTGCGTGGCGGGCGCACGGCTTTTTTTTTCATCTTTGCGCGTGAACAAATATTTGAGCAGCACCCGGACTTGGAAACGGCGAAAGCAATATTACGAAAGACGTTCGGGAGTGATTGCTGGATAGAAGTTCCCGAAATACTGAAACAGCTGGAAACTTGTGACGATCTTTATTTCGATTCCGTCAGCCAGGTTCGCATGCCAGCGTGGTCAAGAGGGCGAATCGCTCTGGCGGGCGATGCTGCGTATTGTCCTTCTCTTTTAGCCGGCGAAGGTGCCGGGTTCGCATTGGCAGGCGCATATCTCCTTGGAGGAGAATTGCAACGCGCAAGCGGAGATCACCTGACAGCATTCCGTGCATATGAAGAGCGTTTCCGGCCCTTTATCGAGCGAAAACAACAGTCAGCTCGGCAGTTCGCAAGCAGTTTCACGCCCAAGACTTCTTTAGGATTATTCGTGCGCGATTTGGTCTTGCGCGCGACGTCGATCTCTTTTGTGAACAATTGGCTGATGCGCCGCTTTGTAACAGACCAATTTGAATTGCCGGATTATCCCGGATGAGACGCTGCGCCTTCGAGAACGACGCAAGCGATCGCGTGATGTTCTGTGTGACTGAGAGTGATAAGCGCCGAAGTTACACCACGTTCTGCGGCAAAAGCTTCGGCGGGCCCGGATAAAACCAGAAACGGTTCACCGCTCTGTTTTTTGCGGATATCGATGTTGCGCCAGCCTATCGCTTTGCCGATTCCAGTGCCGAAGGCTTTTGACACCGCCTCTTTGCCTGCGAAACGCGCAGCCAAATGGCGTTCCGGGAATTTCATCGACATCGAATATTCAATTTCACCATCCGTGAAGACGCGATGCAGGAACCGGTCTCCGAATCGCTCGATGGAACGCTGGATGCGCGAGCACTCGATCAGATCGACACCGATACCGATCACACTCATTTTATTACTTCTGTCGATCGGTTGGCTGTTGTAGGGCAGGCGCTCCGCCTGCCGGGTTCCGGGACGGCAACCGAAGCGGTCGCCCTACAATGCCGGCGAAGCCTCGACATGCTCATTCGGGATAATTTGCCATGGCCGCGAGCATTTCCTTCACGGCATTTTCCAAGCCAACCCACATCGCGCGCGATACGATTGCGTGGCCAATATTCAGTTCGCTCAAACATGGAATGTGGTGGATAAGCGCGATGTTTTTGTAATTGATGCCGTGACCAGCGTTAACTTGCATATTGGATTCTGATGCAGCGCGCGCCGCTGCTCGCAATTGTTCCAGTTCTTGCTTTTGGATCTTGTCGGTAAATGCGTTTGCCAGCCTGCCGGTATGCAGCTCGACCATTTCCACACCCAACTCCGCGGCGACATCCACCTGTTCCAACGTGGGATCGATAAACAGGCTGACACGAATTCCGGCCACTTGCAGCCGTCTGATAGTCGGCTCGAGTTCCTTGCGTTGCGCACGCACGTCCAAGCCTCCTTCCGTCGTAATTTCTTCCCGTTTTTCGGGAACCAGGCACACCTCCTCGGGCTTGATGCGAAGTGCGACGTCAATGATTCCCTCGGTGTTGCCCATCTCCAGATTTAGTTTGGTCATGATGTTCTGGCGAAGACGTTCGATGTCGTGGTCTTGAATGTGGCGGCGATCACTCCGTAGATGGGCGACGATCCCGCCGGCGCCTGCGCGCTCGCAAATCCGTGCGGCCACGAGTAAATCCGGCTCAGCATTTTTCGATTCAGGCATTGTGGCATAGCGCGCCTGCCGCAATGTCGCCACGTGATCGACGTTCACTCCGAGACGCAGACTGCTCATCGCGCCAAATAGGACTCACTCGACGAA
>DASXOI010000244.1:0-2399 GCA_036494375.1 Candidatus Udaeobacter sp. | reverse complement strand
GTGCTGTACGCGCCGGAAAACGTTGATTTCACAAACGAAATCATTGAAGTACTAAACAAGCCCGGCCGCGCTACCACGTCGGCCAGGAGGCCTGCTGCAGGCGCGTCCGTCACCCCGGCGGCAGCAAGAGCTACGAAGCCCTGAGGTTCGCCTCGAATTTCAAAGATCCGCGCGGGGTAAACTCGCGTGTATTTTTTTGTACGGATGAAATCAGCCGCTGACACGCCGATGGTCGTGAGCAGTTGCGAACATCCAAAGAATGTTTTTTCGATCCCGAGTCCGAATAACGATATGCGCGATTACGATCCTGCTCGGGTCTGGCGCCGGTTCGTTCGCTGCGGATTGGCAGGCAACACTCAGCAAAGAGTCCCGTGGGAATTTTCCAGAGTTACGTCCTCTGCGGGCGTCTTACCGCTTTGGCTGGTCTGGAGTAACTGCGGCCACCGGTGAGGTTCACTTCACCAAGCCATCGACCGACAAGTTTGAACTCGAAGGTACAGGCCGAACCATCGGCATCGTCCGGGCTTTGTGGAAACTCGACGCCACGTATCGCGCCGTTGCGAACTCCCAAACCCTGGCTCCGATTGAAACGCAGCAAACCGAAAGCTACCGATCAAAGAAAATCGCTACTCATCTCACTTTCAACAATAGCGGAGTGATCCGAACACGAACCGAGGGCGAAGGCGCCGGCGCCAAGACAACCACGCGCGACTTTACTTTGCCTAACTTGTTCGATTTGCACTCCGCAGCGCTTTATCTTCGCAGTCAGCCGCTCAAACAAGGGAGCGTGTATCGTCTGCCGATTTACGCGGCAACAAACGCTTACCTCGCCACTGTGACCGTAACTGGGCGAGAAAAAATCTCCGTGCGCGCTGGCAGTTACAACGCAATCAAACTTGATCTGCGACTTAAACACATCGGAAAACATCTCGAATTGGAGCCGCACAAGAAGTTTCGTCGTGCCACAATATGGGTGTCAGACGATGCAGAGCGGCTCATCCTTCGCATCGACGCACAGATTTTTGTAGGCACAGTGTTCGCGGAATTGCAGTCCGTCCGTTTCGATAATCCAAAATAATTCTAGTCGGGCTCCCATTGACCGCGAATCGGCGGCACAGGCATAGGACGCATGCGCTGGCGATAGGGATTAGAAAATTGCTGGCGCGGCCCGGGCAATAAGCGCAGCGCCGCGAGGGTTTCCAGGTCCAGCCGGCCGGTCACCTGCAATCTCGCTCGCGCTTGGTAGGCACGCAGAGAGAATTCCATCGCGGGTCCGTAGATTCCGTCAATTTGTTCACGATATAGTCCATACCGGGTGAGAACGATTTGCGCCGAGACAATCATGTTGCGTTGAACGGCGGGAGGCGCGCTCTGAAATGGCGTGTCGGCAAAAGTTGTCCCGGGCGAGCCGGGCGGCCCCGTGGGAGTTGAGGGAAAAACCTGCTGGTCTTGTGGCGCGTTACCGAAAGGCTGAATCGGCGGGGCGGGACTTGCGGCTTCCGTCTCATCGGGAGGGGGCTCACCGCGCACAGCCCCCGTCGCAGGAGTCGGTGACGCAGATTTGGACGTTGTGTGCGACGAGGACCCGGAAGATTTTATCCCGAGGGATTGCAGCGTCTCATCATTGAGCTCGCCGCTAACCTGCAGACCATTGCGAATTTGGTAACGGCGAATCGCTGCCGTC
Source organism: Candidatus Udaeobacter sp. (assembly GCA_036494375.1). Classification (GTDB taxonomy): domain Bacteria; phylum Verrucomicrobiota; class Verrucomicrobiia; order Chthoniobacterales; family UBA10450; genus Udaeobacter. The sequence continues at coordinate 715 of DASXOI010000244.1, read as the reverse complement.
ACGTTCGCATTCATGTCGCCGTTGACTTCGCCGTAGTAAAAACCTTCGTCCTTCAGAGCCTGTTGCACGCTCTCAACGAGTTGATCCGCGCGCATCAGCATCATCGATCCCATGAAGATCACCGCGGCAGTTGTGATTTTCATGGTCATTCGACGACGACACTCCTTGTCTATTCAGTACTCCGCTGACCTGTGGCTGCCACTGCTGATTTCCGCTGACTCAACGCGTCGCGATACCGCAGAACGCCGTCGGCAACCGCTGCCGCTAATTGGTCGCGATAGTCCTCACTGACAAGTTTCGAAAGTTCGTCCTTGTTCGTAATAAAGCCGGCCTCAATCAACACCGCGGGAGAAGTTACGTTTGCGATCACAAAAAATTGTTTGGCTTGCGTCCCGCGATCGACGGAGCGGGTCCGCGCCACCAGCGCTTCCTGAATGAAACTGGCGAGACTTTGGCTTTCGGGCTGCGAATTGGACGGCGGCCGTGAGAAAAACGGCAGCCATGAAGCGAAAGTAGAGCCTGAGTTGATCTGATGCGCGGCATAGTAAGTTTCCACGCCAGTCGCGACCGGTTGGTTGTCTTCGTTGAAATGAATACTGATAAAAATGCTTTCTTTCGCCCGATTCCCGAACGCTGCGCGATCCGCCAGTGAGACATAGCTGTCGCCGACCCGGGTCATCAATGTGGCGACACCTTCGGAGTCGAGGAGCCGATC
>DASXOI010000243.1:0-1767 GCA_036494375.1 Candidatus Udaeobacter sp. | reverse complement strand
CTGCACGTGACATTCCAGTTACGCGAGGAGAAAGGCACGAAGGAAGAAAAGGTGTACATGGGCGAGATCCCGCTGATGACGCCGCAGGGCACGTTCGTGATCAACGGTGCGGAACGGGTTGTGGTGAGTCAGCTGCATCGTTCTCCCGGCATCGCGTTCGAATCTACCGTCCACGTCAACGGCAAAGTCCTCTACAGTTTCCGCATCATTCCAGACCGCGGCTCTTGGATCGAGGTGCAGTTCGATACGGCTGACCTGCTTTATATTTATCTCGATCGCCGCAAGCGCCGCAGAAAATTCCTCGCGACGACTTTCCTTCGCGCGCTCGGCTATGGTTCCGACGAGGAGGTCATCAAGCTTTTTTACAACATCGAGACTTTGAAACTGAGCGACAAGCTCGACGAAGAGCAGCTCGCCAGCAAAGTGCTCACAGCAGATATCCGCGATGGTGAGGTGACGGTCGCACGCGCATTTGAGCCGCTGACCCTGGCGACCGTTCGACAGATCATGGCGCTAAATATTCACGAGGCCAAAGTGATCGACATCTCGAACGACGATACGGTCGTGAAGGCGCTCAGGAAAGATCCGGCGCACGACCAGGAAGAAGCTCTCAAAGACATTTACCGCCGTCTCCGTCCGGGCGATCCGCCGACCGTGGCCAACGCCCGTGCTCTACTCAAGCGACTCTTTTTCGATCCCAAGAAATACGATCTTGGCCGAGTAGGCCGCTATAAAATCAATCAGAAGCTCGGGATTAATGTCGATTCTTCTGAGCGCATCCTGACCGACAAAGATTTTATCGCGGCGATCAAGTATCTGATCAATCTGCGACGCGGCGAAGGCACGCTGGATGACATTGATCACCTTGGCAGCCGGCGCGTTCGCACTGTGGGCGAATTACTCGCCAACCAGTGCCGGGTCGGTCTTGCTCGCACTGAGCGTCTCGTGAAGGAGCGGATGACTCTGTTTGACATCAACGTTGACGGGATGACGCCGCAAAAGCTCATTAATCCCAAAGCGCTCAGCGCAGTCATTAGAGATTTCTTTGGTCGGTCACAGTTGTCGCAATTCATGGATCAGACGAATCCGCTCGCAGAATTGACGCACAAACGCCGGTTGTCCGCTCTCGGCCCTGGAGGTTTGAGTCGCGAGCGCGCCGGATTTGAAGTGCGCGACGTTCATCCGTCACACTACGGCCGTATTTGTCCGATCGAGACGCCCGAAGGCCCAAACATTGGCTTGATCAGCTCAATGAGCACGTTTGCGCGCATCAATGAGTTTGGTTTTATCGAAACGCCCTATCGTAAGGTGACGAACGGCCGGGTTACCGATGAAATAGATTATCTCACTGCTGACCGTGAAGAGAACTTCCTCGTCGCGCAGGCGAATGCGCCCATCGATGGGCGCGGTCATTTCACGGGTGAAAAAGTTTCGGTTCGGTATCGCGGCGATTTTCTCGAAGTCGATCCGTCGAAGGTGAATTACATGGACGTCTCGCCCAAGCAGCTCGTTTCGGTGGCGGCCGGCCTGATCCCGTTCCTGGAACACGACGACGCGAACCGCGCGCTCATGGGTTCGAACATGCAACGCCAAGGGGTGCCGCTGATTGTTTCTGAGATGCCGCTGGTGGGCACTGGTCTCGAAGAAAAAGTTGCGCGCGATTCACACGCAGTTGTTCTGTCGATCGACAGCGGCAAGGTCGCTTCAGTCACGGCCGACCAAATTATCGTCACAAAGGACGGCCATTTGCCCGAGAGCAAAAAGAAG